>JBDSIA010000178.1:0-5054 GCA_039918175.1 Thermomonas sp. | reverse complement strand
CCTAGGTATCGTTTCAGGTATCGCTCCCTCTTTGCCGTTTGGACGCTAAGTGGTTGATTGGCAAAGTCGCGCGGTTGGAGGGTTCGATTCCCTTCACCCGCTCCAGATCGACAACGGCGACACTCCGCATGGAGTGCCGCCGTTTGTTTTCCACTTTGCGAAGCGTCGTCCATCTTGAGCCGTGCCGATGAAACTCGCGATCCTGTCCCGCAACAGCAAGCTGTATTCCACGCGTCGGCTGGTCGAGGCGGCGCGCGAGCGCGGCCACACGGTGCGCATCCTGGATCCGCTGCGCTGTTACATGCGCATCAGCACCGAAGGCTTCGAGATCCACTACAAGGGCGCGCAGGTCACCGGCTACCACGCGGTGGTGCCGAGGATCGGCGCCTCGGTGACGCGCTATGGCTGCGCCGTGCTGCGCCAGTTCGAACTGATGGGCAGCTATACCCCGAACAGCGCCGCGGCGATTGCCCGCGCACGCGACAAGCTGCGTTGCCACCAGTTGCTGGCGGCGCAGGGGATCGGCCTGCCGGTCACCGTGTTCGGCGACAACCCCGACGATACGGGCGATCTGTTGTCCATGCTCGGCCCACCGCCGCATGTCATCAAGCTCAACGAGGGCACCCAGGGCAATGGGGTGATGCTGACGGAGAAGCTTTCCGCATCGCGCGGGGCAATCGAAACCCTGCGCGGCTTGTACGCCAATTTCATCGTGCAGGAGTTCATCGCCGAAGCGAAAGGCGCGGACCTGCGCTGTTTCGTGGTCGGCAACAAAGTGGTCGCGGCGATGCGACGGCAGGCTCCAAAGGGCGATTTCCGTTCCAACCTGCATCGCGGTGGCAGCGCGCATGCAGTCCGGCTGAGCAAGGCGGAAATCGAGACAGCCGTCCGTGCGGCGCAGGTACTGGGACTGGGCGTGGCCGGTGTCGACCTGATTCGCGCCAAGCGTGGCCCGCTGGTGCTGGAGGTGAACTCCTCGCCGGGCCTGGAAGGTATCGAAGCCGCCAGCGGGATCGATGTCGCCGGCAGGATCATCGAGCATGTCGCCGGGTCAAGCGCGTCCGTGCGCAAACGTCCGGGCAACACGGATTTGACGGATTCCTGAGCGGGCAACCAAGCGCACGCAGCCTATAAGCCGACGCTGGCTGCTCTAGGTGCACGTCGCTGTGCCAAAATCGTGGAACCCTGAACACAGGTGCAGGTCAAAGCCTCGAGCCGCCTCTGTGCTTCAAGCCCGCCGCAAGGAACCCTGCATGCGCATTCTGGTCATTGAAGACAACCCCGACATCGCCGCCAACCTCGGCGATTACCTGGAAGACCACGGGCATACCGTGGACTTTGCCGCCGATGGCGTGACCGGCCTGCACCTGGCCGTGGTGCATGAGTTCGACGCGATCGTGCTGGACCTCAACCTGCCCGGCATGGATGGCCTGGAGGTCTGCCGCAAGTTGCGCAGCGAGGCGCGAAAGCAGACGCCGGTGCTGATGCTCACCGCGCGCGATTCCCTGGACAACAAGCTGGCAGGCTTCGATTCCGGCGCGGACGATTACCTGGTCAAGCCGTTCGCGTTGCAGGAAGTCGACGTGCGCCTGAACGCGCTTGCCCGGCGCGGGCGCGGCCCGCAACCACGGATACTCAACGTGGGCGAACTGGAATTCAACCTGGACACGCTGGAAGTTCGCCGCGAAGGCAAGTTGCTGCAACTCAACCCGACCGCGCTGAAGATCCTGCAGTCGCTGATGGAAGCATCGCCTGCGGTGGTGACCCGGCAGGAACTCGAAACCCGGGTTTGGGGCGAGGAGCTGCCTGATTCGGACTCGCTGCGGGTGCACATCCACGGCCTGCGCGCGATGGTCGACAAGCCATTCGCCACGCCGATGATCCAGACCCGACATGGCATTGGTTACCGGATCGCAGTACTCGATGTCGAAAGCTGACCCTCCGCGGCAGCGGTCTGTGACACGTGGCCGGCATCGGCTGCGCACGCGCATCATCATCACGTTCACACTGCTGGGCTTCTGCCTGACGGCGCTGTTCGCGTATTCCACCACGCTGTTGCGAACCCGGGTCGAGAACCAATTGCTCTCGGATTCCTTGAATCGCAACATCGATGCCTATGCCGGCGCCTTCCAGCGCGACCCCAACAACGCCACGTTCTCGTTCGAGGGCGTGAAGGGCTGGGTCTACGCGCGCGACAAGTTTGGCAATATTCCCGAGGATCGAAAAAAACTGCGCGATGGCATCCATGAATTGCATGGTGTGGAGAACGGCAAGCCGTTCGCGTACAAGCTCGCGGTGCGTCGCACGCCCGACCATGCTTTTTTCCTGGCGTACGACCTCACCCAGACCCTGCATGGCCAGGAGCAGCAGACACGTTTGCTGATCGGTGCGGTATTGGTATTTTCCTTGCTGGCGTTGCTATTGGGCTGGTGGTCGGCCGCGCGGGTGATGTCGCCGGTGTCGGAACTGGCGCGTCGGTTACGGCACAGCGGCTTGAATTCGGATCCCGACGAACTGGCGCCCCATTTTGCCGAAGATGAAGTCGGTGAGCTGGCCAAGGCGCTGGACGACTATGCGGGTCGCCTGACCGAAGTGGTCCAGCGCGACCGCGAGTTCAATGCCGATGTCAGCCATGAGCTGCGAACGCCGTTGGCAGTGATCCGCGGCGCGGTGGAATTGCTGCTGTCGAAACCTGACCTGGACGAACGCACCCGCAGCCGTCTGCAGCGCATCGAACGCTCCGAATTGCAATGCACCGACCTGATCAGCGCCCTGCTGCTGCTGTCGCGCAATGAGCGTGCGCAGGGTCATTGCGATGTGGCCAAGCTGGCCCAGCAACTGCTGGACAACCATCGTGCACAACTGGGTGGAAAGCCGCTGGCGTTGCGTCTGGAAGGCAATTCGCAACTGCTGATCGACGCACCCGAATCCGCGGTGGCAGTGGCCTTGGGCAACCTGATCGGCAATGCGGTGAAATACACCCGCAGCGGCGACGTGGTGGTGCGCCTGCATGCCGATGCGGTGGAAGTGGTGGACTCCGGACCAGGACTGAGCGCGGAGGATGCCGCGCGTTTGTTCGAACGCGGTTATCGCGGCACCCATGCCGGTCATTCGCAGGGTGGCGGCATCGGCCTGTCGATCGTGCGCCGGATTTGCGCGTTGTATGGCTGGGAAGTGCGGGTACGGCCGGGCGATACGCAGGGCGTGGTGGCCATGTTGCGATTTGATGCGCGGGACGTACTGGGCTGATTTTCTAACTACGCGTCCAGCGGCTCCAGCCAACCGTGTGGGTCCGGTGTGCTGCCATCGAACAAACCGAAGAACATCGACTGGATGCGCTGGGTCAGCGGCCCTGGTTTGCCGGCGCCGACCTGGCGGCCATCGACCGAACGGATCGGAGTGATTTCGGCGGCGGTGCCGCACATGAACAACTCATCGCACAAATAAAGATATTCGCGTGGCAGGTCGCGTTCGACCACCTCGATCCCGTTTGCCCGCGCCAGGCTAATGATGGTGTTGCGGGTGATGCCATTGAGCAGGGCGGCACTGATCGGGGTGGTGTGCAGGGCGCCGTCGATCACCAGGAACAGGTTCTCGCCGGCGCCTTCGCTGAGCAGGCCGGTCGAAGCCAGCGCAATGCCTTCGCCGAAACCGAGCCTGCGCGCCTCGCGTGCGATCAGTTGCCCGGATAGGTAATTGCCGCCCGCCTTCGCACCGGCCGGAATGGTGTTGGGCGCGAACCGTTGCCAACTGGATACGCACGCATCAATGCCTTGTTCGAGTACGCCTTCGCCGAGGTAGGCGCCCATCGGCCAGGTGGCCACGGCCACGTCGATGGGTGTGTCAGCGGACAGGCCAAACCCGCCCAGCCCGCGGTAGGCGACAGGACGCAGATAGGCCTTGGCCAGGTCGTTGCGCTTGACCACCTCGCGGCAGGCGGCGTTGAGCTCAGCCACCGTATACGGGATCACCATGTCGTATATCTTGGCCGAGGCGAACAGGCGCCGCGTGTGGTCGCTCAGGCGGAAGATCGCCGGCCCATTGGGCGTCTCGTAGCAGCGGATGCCTTCGAACACCGACGAGCCATAGTGCAGCGCATGCGCCATCACGTGGGTGGTCGCGTCGGCCCAGGGCTTGATGGCACCGTTTTGCCAGATCCATTCGGGGTACTGCTGCATGCCGCCACTCCAGGAAAAGTGAAACCCCGATTTTGCCCGAAACCGCGACAGCGCGACGAATTGCGCCGGGAATGTCGCGGCAGACACGCCGCGCTAGAAGTGCACCCACCAGCAGCCGAGATTCTTGCGCAGGCCGAACACCGTGCGTGACGGCGTGTGACCATTGGACAGGGTTTGCTCGACGCGCAGGCCGATCAACCGGGGCTTGATCGCGGGCCGCTGGATAACGGCACCATCTTCATCGAATTCAATGATGTCCGAATATGCGTCGCTGCCCCCGGAAAACATCGGCTGTACATCGACCAGCGGGCGTTTGGCGATGACGTCCAGCCGTGACATCAACCGGTAACCGGTGGAAGTCGAGGTCCCTGCCCAGTCGTACACGCCGGCCAGCTGGTTGACGTCACTGGACTGGATCGCACTGCTCAGCGAATACGCGAGATCCTGCACGCTGCGCGCGCAACTGTAATTGAGTCGACTACCACCAATTCCGGAAATACGCGGGGTGTACAGCCGTTCAGTGGCGCCAATGTCCTCGCACCTGCGGTCGGTATAGATCAACGTGCCGTCCCCGGCGCTGCAACGTCGCACCTGTGCCTGCGCGGGGTGCGACAAGCATGCGATGACCAACAGTAGGAGCCCGGACAGGCCGATGCGCAACATGGCGTACAGCCTAACCGGCTGGCCGTGCCCTAGAAAGGGCATTCAGCGCAGACGCTCGAGAACCGCGAGCGTCGGTTTCGAAAGGTTCAGCGTGTAGAAGTGCAATGCAGGTGCGCCCCCCTCGATCAGGCGTTCGGACATGCGCGTGACTATTTCGGCCGCAAACGTGCGGACGCTGTCGGCATCATCGCCATACGCGCGCATGCGCTGGCC
>JBDSIA010000177.1:0-4138 GCA_039918175.1 Thermomonas sp. | reverse complement strand
GTGACCCGAGAAGCCCGGTTGCGCCGGATCGATCTTCAATTCCAACGCCACTTCGCTGGGAACCACGGTGCGCGGCAGCGGCCCGGTGGGAACGTCGGCAGCCATCCCAGCCGATGGCGCGGGTTCTGGATCGGCAGCACGCAGTGGACCGGAATGACCCAAGCTGAGGACGGCCAGCAGGGCGGTGGATAGCAAGGTGCGGCGAATGATCATCAGTGTGGCTCCCGGGTGATCCGGAGAGGCTCCCGCATGCATCGCGCTTGCAACCCTGACAAAAGTACCGGTTGCCTGGCATCGACGCTGAGACACACCCGAATTCGGTCTGCGGGGCTTAGCCTGGGCTTAGGTCCGGTGCGAATGCGCGTGTCACCTGACTTCGCGCCCCAAAGACAACCCGATTGCGACCGGTGCGCTTGGCCTCGAGCAGCGCAAGGTCGGCGCGATCCCATACCGATTCCTGCGTTTCTGCGCCGCCGTGTGCGAACGCTGCGCCGATGCTGACGGTGGTCGGGATCGGTCCTGCGCGGGTGCCGAATGGCGCGCTTGCCACAGCGCTACGCAGGCGTTCGGCAAATTCCTGCAGATCCTGCTCCGAGTCGGCATCCACCACTAAACCAAACTCCTCACCACCACTGCGCAAGAGCAAGTCATAGGGTCGCGAATTTTCCTGTAGCAGCAGTCCAACCCCCCGCAGCACATCGTCACCTGCCCCGTGACCGTAGGTGTCGTTGACGTTCTTGAAGTGGTCCAGGTCCAGGCACAGCATCGCCAACGCTGCCGGTTTGCCATGCTGGTGCGCGCGCCGATGATGCATGCGTCGTGCCAGTCCGCCGCGATTCAGCAGCCCGGTCAGGGCATC
This sequence comes from Thermomonas sp., assembly GCA_039918175.1. Classification (GTDB taxonomy): domain Bacteria; phylum Pseudomonadota; class Gammaproteobacteria; order Xanthomonadales; family Xanthomonadaceae; genus Thermomonas. The sequence continues at coordinate 3,279 of JBDSIA010000177.1, read as the reverse complement.
GAAGTCGGCCAGGCTGCGTAATTGATCCAGCAACGACTGGTTGATGAGGTTGAGCAGGCAGCCCGCCTGCAGGATGCCAAGCGCGATAAAGGCCAACAGCCACTTGGCGTTCGCCGGCAACAGTGCTGAAGCCTCGTGCCAGGCTGGCACGATCGCCTCAGCGCGCAGCAGAGAAGCCACAGCCGAGGCCGCGAACACCACAGCCGCCACGCTGCGCACTACGCCACCGTCCCGCCGGAAAGCTTCCCAGAATGCGACGGCACACAACCCTTCGAAAAGGGCGGTGATGCACGTGGTGAGCGCGAGCGAAACGAAGCCCATGTCCTGGCTGGCGGCAGCGCCCGACAGCAGCACGGCCAGCAAGCAAAAAGAATATACAAAGCCGTTGCGGGGCAGCAGGCCGCACCATCGCCGCGCGCCAACATAAATCAGCCCATAGGCCACGGCGCCGCCGGCGTGACCGAAGGGCAGACTGGCGGCGTGGCCCCAGATCGACATGACCAACTGGCGCAACAACTGCGAGAGCGGATGGATCGCGAATCCGCATACCCACAACCAGGCACCCGGCCGCCCCCCTGCCTGGCGCGCGCCGACCAGCAGCAACAGCGTCAGGATCAGGGTAACGATCGGCAGGACGACCAGCAGGGTGTTTTCGGGGGTATCCACCGAACCAGACTATCGAACATTACGGTCCGCTGGGCCAGACGTTTCAGCCGGGGATCCGGCCAGCGTTCCAAATGAATACCAGTAGCCCGGGCACGCCATTGCGGCGAGTGGGGAAGCGAACTTGGCAAAGCCGACCGCCATGTGAGTGGGCAGAGACGCTGGCGTGCTGATTATGGAGGTCGGATCGTGGATTGGCCTCGCAGCGCTCGAGGTGGCGTCGCTGTTGATCGCAGGCATCGTATCGAAGTTTGCTTACGTGCCCTGCGTCGCAGGTTTCATGACATCAATCGACAAGGCCGCGATCAAGCTCCCTACCAGACTCAGGCAAGTGGGTCGTCGCTGAATTGCGCGCCGGCGGGGCGCGTCCGGTTAACCTGGAGTTCCAGCACGTCGGGTCGCGAGTAGTGGCCGAACGGATCGAAGTTCTGCCGCTCCGCGCGAACCACGGCAGGGTCGAGTGTGGCGACCAGCAGGCGCTCTTCACCGATGCAGGGCGCGATGATCCAGTCGCCGGTGGGCGCCGCGATGCACGAGCCACCGTCGGCACAGACATCGGACAAGGCCTCACGCAGCAGGTCGGCATGCGGCAGGCGCGCGGGGATGTCTTCGCGGCACATCAGGCCGCTGACAGACAGCACGTAACTGCGCGACTCGCGCGCAATATGGCGGGTCAGGTCGACGGTGTTGCGCGCATTGCCCGGCCATAGCGCCAGGTGCAGGTCCTCGCCTTGCGCATACAGCGCAGAACGCGCCAGCGGCATCCAGTTCTCCCAGCAGTTCAAGCCGCCGACTGTGAAGTCGTCGATCGCGAAGCAACGCAGGCCCTGGCCGTCGCCGGGCGACCACACCAGTCGCTCTTCGTGGGTCGGCATGAGCTTGCGGTGGACATTGCGCACCTCGCCGATGTCATCGATCAGGACCAGCGAGCAATACAAGCTGTGGCCCCGCCCGTGCACCCGTTCGATGCAGCCCATCGCGACCCAGAGCCGACCTTTGCGAGCAGCTGAGCAAACGGGCGCAAGGTCGCCACGGGAGATGTCGATCGCCTGCGAGGCATAGTGCGCGAACAGCGCCTTTTGCAACGGCGAATCGAAGCGCGCTCCATCTGTGTGTTCCACCCAGAACGGATAACCCGGTGCGAGGGCCTCGCCGAAAGCGACCAGGCGACTGCCCTCGGCCGCGGCCTGCGACACCCAGTGCGCGATTTTTTCGACAGTGGCCGCGCGATCCAGCCAGACCGGTGCGATCTGGGCCAGGGCAACGATGAGAGGCTGGCTGGTGGTCATGGGATTTCCAGGAGATAATTTGAACAACTGAACTGGTCGCAGGTTTTATCAGTTGCGCGTTGTGTGAAGTCAAACTTGGTGATCATGGCCATCGTAAGGCCCTGGTGATGTCGAAGTCGGTTCCGATTTGACCGTGCCGTAGGCGTGGTCATGGCAGGCGGTCGCGGATGTGGGTCTGACAATAGACTCAGACATCGGAGCCTCGGCTCTTCGCCGGCATGGATCACGATCTCGCGCAACTCAAGAAAGTCTCACTCTGACCGGGGTTTTTCGGCGGGCAGGCAGGCCGTCGCTCTCACGCCAAACCGAGCTAGGATGAAGTGCGGACGAATGGGGAGAGAACGGTTTTGCGGAGCAGGAGAGGGCTCACCTTAGTCGCCGCGATTCTGGCGCTGGCGGCATGTGGTCGCGAAAAAAACGCCCAGCCATCCACCCCGGCGGGCGTCGCGGCAGCCACCACGATCGATTTCGCGCATGTCGCCAACTATGCCGCGCCGACGCTCCCCGCTTATTTCGACGCAACGGTGGCCGCGCTGGACAACAGCCCGGCATCCAACCCCGTCGATGACCGGGTGGCAACGCTCGGGCGAGTGCTGTTTCACGATCTGCGATTGAGCACCAACAACCGGGCCTCCTGCGCCGCCTGCCACCAGCAGCGGTTCGGCTTCACCGATCCGATGCGCTTCAGCAACGGCATCAGCACCGCCGGCACCACCGATTTCCACGCCATGCGGCTGGGCAACCTGCGTTACTGGAAACCTGGCTCCACCTTCTGGGATCGGCGCGTCCCCCATGCGGAGGCGCAAGCGAGCCAACCGCTGCACAGCCTGGTCGAGATGGGCTGGGGCGATAACGTGGGCGGCATCGAAGCCCTGATCCACAAGATGGCGGCAACGGCTTACTATCCGGATCTGTTCACGTGGGCGTTTGGCAGCACGTCGATCACCGAGCCGCGCATCCAGCAGGCCCTCGCCCAGTTCGTGCGGGCGATGGTGTCGCACGCCAGTCGTTGGGACACCGGCTATGCGCGGGTGTTCTCACCCACGGCGCCGAACCGGTCGCTGGATATCAACCTGCCGAATTTCACGCCGGAGGAGAATCGCGGCCGCCAGCTGTTCTTGACCGATGTGGGCAAGGGCGGCGCCGGCTGCGCCTCCTGCCACCGGCCGCCGACCTTCGCCTTGGCAGCGGACGCGCGCAGCAACGGCCTGGATGCCGGCGAGACACGCCTGTTCAAGGCGCCGTCGCTGCGTAGTGTCGGCCTGACCGGGCCCTATATGCACGACGGCCGCTTCGCGACCCTGGCAGAGGTGGTCGATTTCTATGC
>JBDSIA010000176.1:0-3086 GCA_039918175.1 Thermomonas sp. | reverse complement strand
GTGCCTTTCATCCAGTCATGGGGCCCCAGCGCGCGCGCGCGTTTCGCCGGTGCGCCGGTGAACCAGGACATCAGTGCGCTGGCGGAAGGCGCGCAACTGGTGCTCAACTGGCGCGGCCAGCCGATCTTCATCGCACGCCGCACGCCGGCCATGCTTGATGTGATGAAGACCCTCGACGGCATGCTGGCCGACCCGAATTCGACCAATCTCGACCAGCAGCCGACCTACGCGCAGAACCCCACCCGTTCGATCAAGCCGGAGATTTCGGTGCTGGTCGGTGTGTGCACGCACTTGGGCTGCGCGCCGGAGTTCAAGCCTGAAGTGAAGCCTGAACCGTTCGATCCCGACTGGAAGGGCGGTTATTTCTGCCCCTGCCACAAGTCGCGCTACGACCTCGCCGGTCGCGTGCTGAAGGCGCAACCGGCCCCGGCCAACCTGCCGGTGCCGCCGTATCATTTCGAGAACGACAACACCGTGGTCATCGGCATTGATCCCGCTTCCACCAACAGCGCGGGAGCCGCATAAGCCATGGCGAACAGGATCACCCGTACCGCAACCGGCGTCGCCACCACGGTGACGGACTGGGTCAATGCGCGCGCGCCGGGCATGATGCCGGCGTACCGCAAGCACATGACCGAGTACTACGCGCCGAAGAATTTCAACTTCTGGTACTACATGGGCTCGCTGGCCATGCTGGTGCTGGTGAACCAGATCGTTACCGGCATCTTCCTGACCATGCACTTCCAGCCGAGCGCGGCGGAAGCCTTCGCTTCGGTCGAATACATCATGCGCGACGTGCCGTGGGGCTGGCTTATCCGCTACATGCACAGCACCGGCGCCTCGCTGTTCTTCATCGTCATCTACCTGCACATGTTCCGCGGATTGATGTACGGCAGCTACCAGAAGCCGCGCGAACTGGTCTGGCTGCTGGGCATGGTGATCTACCTGGTGCTGATGGCCGAGGCCTTCATGGGCTACGTGTTGCCATGGGGGCAGATGTCGTACTGGGGCGCCAAGGTGATCATCTCGCTGTTCGGCGCGATCCCGGTGATCGGGACCGGCCTGACCGAATGGATCATGGGCGACTTCAACCCCGGCGATGCCACCCTCAATCGCTTCTTTGCGCTGCATGTCATCGCGATGCCGCTGGTGTTGCTGCTGCTGGTGGTCTTGCACTTGGGCGCGTTGCATGAAGTCGGCTCCAACAACCCCGATGGCGTGGACATCAAGTATGGTCCGAAGGGCAACCGCTGGGATGCCAACAAGCCGGCCGACGGCATTCCGTTCCACCCGTACTACACGGTCAAGGACCTGTTCGGGGTCGGGTTCTTCCTGATCATCGCCGCCTTCATCATCTTCTTCGCGCCGACGTTCGGTGGCTGGTTCCTCGAGCACGACAACTTCACCGTGGCCAACCCGCTGGTGACCCCCGAGCACATCAAGCCGGTGTGGTACTTCACGCCGTACTACGCGATGTTGCGCGTGGTGCCCTCGTTCTTCGGGATCAAGCTGTGGGGCGTGCTGGTGATGTTCGGCGCGATCGTGATGCTGTTCCTGGTGCCATGGCTGGACAAGTCGCCGGTCAGGTCCTACCGCTACCGCGGGCTGCTGAGCTGGGCGATGCTGATGATGTTCGTGGTCTGCTTCGTCTGGCTTGCGAAGATCGGCGCCGGTCCGGGCACGGATCCGGTCGAGGCCATCATCGGCCGGGTGCTGACCTTCCTGTATTTCGCCTTCTTCATCACCATGCCGGTGTGGACCAAGCTCGACAGGACCAAGCCGGTGCCGGAACGGGTGACGATGCATGACTAAGAATTTTTCATCCCGGAGCCTTGTCTCCCGCGCCGCGGTGTTCGCCGCCGGCCTGCTGCTTTCGATGACCGCACTGGCCAGCGAGACCGCCGGCCTGCAGCAGTCGGGCACCGACCTTGACGACACGGCCTCGCTGCAGCGTGGCGCGCAGCTGTACATGAATTACTGCAGCGGCTGCCATTCGCTGCAATACGTGCGCTATGCGCGCATCGGCGAGGACCTCGGCCTGACCGAGGACCAGGTACAGGCCAACCTCAACCTCAATGGTGGCAAGATCGGCGACCACGTGATTTCGCCGATGCCCGAGGCGATCGCCAAGGCCGCGTTCGGCAAGGCGCCGCCGGACCTGAGCGTGATCGCGCGGGTGCGTGGCAGCGACTGGATCTATACCTACCTCAAATCCTTCTACCTGGACGAAAGCCGGCCGGTTGGCTGGAACAACAAGCTGTTCGCCAACGCCTCGATGCCGAACCCGTTGTGGGAGCTGCAAGGCCTGCAACAGCCGGTGCATGGCAAGAAGAACGCATTTGGCGAAACGCCGGTGGAAGGCTTCACGCTGTCGCAGCCGGGCAGCCAGGATGCCGCCCGGTTCGACCAGACCGTGCGCGACATCACCGCATTCCTGGAATACGCAGGCGAGCCCGCGGCGCTGAAGCGCCAGAGCATCGGCGTCTGGGTGATCCTGTTTCTGGCGTTGTTCACCTTCATCGCCTGGTTGTTGAAGACCGAATACTGGCGGGACGTTCACTGACGCAGCAAGGCTTCACGCAGCATCGGGAACGACGCTTGGCGGCCACTCGCATCCTGCGGGCGGCGCGAGTGCGGCTGGCGGGGGCTGGCTGCAGGAGTTGTCCTGATGATGGCTGTTAGCCCACGCATGCGTAATGCATTGACCCTGTTTTCATCGGTCGATGACGTCCTCTGCCATCGCGTCCGCCTGGTGCTGGCGGCCAAGGGCGTCACCTACGACATGATCGCGGTCGACCCGCAGAATCCCCCGGAAGACCTGATCGACCTCAATCCGTACCACTCGGTGCCGACCCTGGTCGAGCGCGACCTTGTGCTGTACGCCGCGTCGGTAGTCAGTGAATACCTCGACGAGCGCTATCCGCATCCGCCGCTGATGCCGGTCGACCCGCTGTCGCGCGCGCGCCTGCGGTTGGCGATGCTGCGCATCGAGCACGACTGGGTGCCGCAGGTGCAGGCGATCCAGCTGGGCAACAAGTCCCAGGCCGATGCCGGGCGCAAGCGCCTGAAGGAACTGCTGACCGCAT
>JBDSIA010000175.1:0-5725 GCA_039918175.1 Thermomonas sp. | reverse complement strand
GGCAGGCGCACGCGTGCCCGACCCAGCGCGCTGCCGCGGGCGGCGGCATTGCCGGACAGGACCTGCCGCGACATCAGCTGTCCTCGTCGAAACGGCGTTCGAACAGGGCGGACACCGCATCGGCGGCGGCTTGCTCGTCTTCGCCATCCACGCGCAGGACAATCGTGGTGCCGGTGGCGGCCGCCAGCAGCATCACGCCCATGATGCTCTTGGCATTGACCTCGCGACCGCGCGCCTCGAGTGTTGCCTGGCATCGAAACGTGGAGAGCAGTTGCACGAGCTTGGCGGTGGCGCGCGCATGCAGGCCGAGGCGATTGATGATGGTCAGTTCGCGCTGGATCATGGCGTGGGTCCGTGCTTGTAGTGACTGCGAAGTGGCTCAGGCGTCGTCAATAATCACCCCGTTGCGTGCACCTGCGGTGGCAACCGCGGGCAGTTGGTCCAGATCAAGATCTGCGTAATTCATCACCCGCAGCAGCATCGGCAGGTTGAGCGCCGAGACTCTGCGCACCGGTGTACCGAGTCGCGCAAGCCGCGCAGCGATGTTGCTCGGGCTGGCGCCATACAGATCGGTCAGCACCAGCACACCCTGGCCGTCATCTACCCGGCGCAGCGCGGCACTGGCTTTTGGCAGCAGGGCGTCGGCATCGGCATCGAAGGGCACTTCGAACGCTTCGGCCGTTAGTGGCAGCTTGCGCAGCAGCCGCGTGGCGACCTCCAGCATGGCGTGGCCGATGCCTTCATGGGTGATGAGCAGGATGCCGACGGTCATGCCTGCAAGTTAGCAGACGCTGGTGACAGCAAGGAAGCGCTTCGTCAGTTCGATTTCGCAGCGGGTTCGAGGATGAAGGGGAAGGTCGGCCGGTCGTTGGCAATACAGCTTGTGTCAACCTTTGCCGACGGTTGGTCGAGGAATGCCGCGATCATGCGTTTGGCACATGGGCTGCGATGTGCAACCGCATGGGTCATGTTGGGCATGTCGAATACTTGCGCATGGCCCAAGTGGGTGGCGGCAGCAACCGCGAATTCCAGTGGGCAGCCGGCGTCAATATCCGCGGTCAACAGCAGGGTCGGGATATCGCTGACGACGGGTTGGTTTTCGATAGGATCTGGCGCACCCACGTCGAAGCCCTTGCAGGCATCGAAATAACGCTTGGCGGCGCGTGCGGTGGCTTGCGCGATTGGATCTGTGCCGTGCAGGCCCTGGATATCCGATGGCAATTCGAACGCGAATTCTTCCCTGCACAGGTGGGTGAAGAATTGGCCCTCGTTATAGCCGCTTTGATCCACCAGGAATTTGTCGAGCGCGCTGCGGTCACCGCCGATGATTTGTTCGATGGTCGACGGCAAGCTGCGTGCGCCTTCATCGTCATACAGCGCATCCAACAGATAGGCGGCCAGTTCCTCGGCCGCATAACGATGGCCCTTGTCATTGCTGGGTGGCGATTCCAGCCACTGCCGGGTCATCGCATCCAGGCGTGACTCAAGATTCGGATGGCGGGTGTTGCAGGCGGCGTCCGCTGCGCACAGCGCCAGCACTTGGCGAAGTTCGCGCGAGACCAGCGTGCCGATCGGCCCGGTCCAGCTCACTTCCGGCGGCCATGGCGAATCCAGCACCACCGCGCGCAATCCGGATGGATCGTGTTGCATCACCCCCATCGCCACACGTGAACCATAGGACACGCCATACAAATTGTAGGTCGTGATGCCGAGCGCCTTGCGCAGGTCGGCAAGATCCTTCACGACCTCGGCCGTATTGAAGCGCGACAGGTCGATGCCTTTTTTGGCCAGCGAATGGCCGCACTGTACTGCATCGGCGGCGGCTTGGTCGCTGGTCAAGCCGGCATCGGATAGGCCGAGCGAACCGCAGTCCAGGCTGGGGGTGGACAACCCGGTGCCGCGTTCGTCGAAGAAGATCCAGTCGCGATCCTCGGTCACGGGTGCACGCCGATCCTTGAGGCGTTTAGCCAAGCCTTCGACCACGCCACCGCCGGGACCGCCATGCATGAAGATCACCGGGTCGCCCTTTGGATGATTGAGTGCACGCACCCGCACCACCGGCAGCGAGACCAACCGGCCATTGCCCGAGCCGCGGGTTTCCTCCACGGCCAGCGTGCCGCATTCCACAGTGTTGGCTAGGAAGCTGAAATCACTCACGCAGGGTGTCGCTGCGTAGCCTGGTTGATTGGGTGCGGCGGCTGTTTTCGTCGTCGTGACTGCCACTTCCGGCATGGGCTTGCTGCAGGCGGCAAGCACTACGATCAAGACTGGAGCAAGCCAATGACGGATGTGCATGTTTTGTGGTCAATCCAGTTCGCGATGGTAGGTTGCGACTTCCGCCCAGCCGGTCTCGCGGCAGTGGCGGGCCAAGCGCTCGGCTAGGTAAACCGAGCGATGCCGCCCGCCAGTGCAACCGAAAGCCACGGTGACATAACTGCGCGTGTCCTTCTGCAACTTGGGCAGCCACGTGTCGAGGAAGCCCTGTACTTGGGCGACGTACGCCAGTACGTCCGGTTCGCCCTCAAGATAATCGCGGACATCGGCATCGCGACCCGACAGCGGACGCAGGCGCGCGTCCCAGTGCGGATTCGGCAGCACCCGCGCATCGAACACGAAGTCGGCATCGGGGGGTACGCCGCGCCGATAGGCGAACGATTCGAACAGTAGTGACAGGCCGGCGCCGCTCAGGCCGTATTCGGTCAGCAGTTGCCGACGCATCTGATGGACGTTCAGCGCGCTGGTGTCGATCACGTTGTCGGCGATCTGCCGCAATGGCTTCAGGGCTTGGCGCTCCAGCGAGATGGCATCGGCCAATACCAGCCCGAGGTGGCTCAACGGATGCCGACGACGGGTGTCGGCATAACGGCGCAACAGGGTGTCGTCTGCGGTTTCGAAGAACAGCAGCTTTGGATCCAGGCCGAGTGCTCCGATCTGCGAGAGCGCCTCCGGCACGTCAGCCAAATCGCCCAAGCCTCGGGCATCGATGCCAACCGCGATCTTTTCCGGCGGATTGGAATTGGCCAGCATCCGCCGCACGAATTCCGGCAGTAATTCCGCCGGCAGGTTATCGACGCAGTAATAGCCCAGGTCTTCGAAGGTGTTCAGTGCGACCGACTTGCCCGAGCCGGACATGCCGCTGACGATCACGATTGGCGTTGACGTGGTCATTGCGCGCGTTCCAGGAAGTGGCTATGCCGCGCCATGAACGCAGCCGCCGGATCCACGCCCTTGGAGCGCAGGATATGCATGCGGGTGGCGGCCTCGGTCAGAACTGCGAGGTTGCGCCCGGCCATCACCGGCAGGGTAATCATCGGCACGTCCAGGTCCAGCAGGCGCCGGTTGCCGATGTCGCCGGTCAGCCGCTCCAGGCCATCGGGCCGTGCGTCCAGCGAGGGTTTGCTGAGGTGCACGATCAGGCGCAGGTACTTGTTCCGCTTGACTGCGGTGTCGCCGAACATCTGGCGGATGTTGAGCACACCCAAGCCGCGCAGTTCCAGCATGTCCTGCAGCATTTCCGGGCAGGTGCCGTCCAGCACGTCCGGCGCGATCTGGGTGAATTCGGGTGCATCGTCGGCCACCAGCCGGTGTCCGCGGGTCACCAGTTCCAGCGCCAGTTCACTTTTGCCCGAGCCGGACTCGCCGGTGAGCAGCACGCCGATCGAATAGATCTCCATGAACACGCCGTGCATGGTGACCCGTGGTGCCAGCGTGCGCGCCAGCCGATACTGCAGGTGGTTGAGCAGTTCATGCCCGCGCCGCGGCGAGCCCCACAGAGGGGTGTCGGATTCCTCGGCGGCGATGCGCAGATCGTCCGGGCATGGCTGGTTCTTGCTGATGACCAAGGCCAGCGGGCGGTAGTTGATCACCCGCTGAATGATTTCCCAGCGCTGGCGTGCATCAAGCCCATCCAGCCACGCCAATTCCTCGGTGCCGAGTATTTGCACCTTGTTCGGATAGATGGTGTTGAGGTAACCGGCCAACGAAGGCCGCCGCGCGACCGTGTCCACCGCTTCCACGACCCGCTGCGCAGCCCCTGGCTGGCCGGCGATCCAGCGCAGCTCGAGCCGTTCGTGCTGTTGCTCGAACAGCTCCGCGGCCGTAATGCGGGCGGCGTTCATGGATTCATCGCAAGGGGGACTCGGCGCTGGTGTCGAGCGTCAGCCCAAGGTGCCATCGCGGGCGATGCTCTCGCCGCGATGATGGTCGACCAGGCGTTCCTTGTGCTTCATCAGCAGGCGATCGAGCTTGTCGGTCAGCAGGTCGATGGCGGCATACATGTCCACCCCGTTGGCATCGGCATGCAGGGTCTTGCCGGACAGGTTGATGGTCGCTTCGGCGCGATGCTCGGGCTTGTCCAGGCCAAGCTGGACGCGGATCGCGCAGGGATGATCGAAGTGGCGTGCAAGGCGCGCCAGCCGGGTTTCCACGTAATCGTGCAGGGCCGGGGTGACTTCCATTTGCTGGCCGTGGGTTTCGATCTGCATGTGAACCTCCTTCGACGGGATGGGCCGGCCGGTGGAGTCCGAACGGCGGGTCGCGTGCTTCCAGCCTAGCCGATGCGCACACGTTCGTGGGATGCGGGGATATGCAGCGCTTCGCGGTACTTGGCCACGGTGCGCCGGGCCACTGGTACGCCTTCCGCTTTCAACGTATCGGCCAGCCGTGCGTCCGACATTGGCTTGCGCGGGTCCTCGGCCTGGACCAGCTTTCGGATCATGTCCTGGATGGCGGTGCTGGAGGCACTGCCGCCGCCTTCAGTCCCGATGCCGGAAGCAAAGAAGTCGCGCAAGGCAATCGTCCCGCGCGGCGTGCGCACGTACTTGCGCGCGATCGCCCGCGACACCGTGGATTCATGCAGGCCAAGTTCGCTGGCAATACTGCGCAAGGTCAGTGGTTGCAGCGCCTGCGCGCCGAATTCGAGGAATCCGGCCTGCTCGCGGGCCAGGCAGCGGACCACACGCAACAAGGTGTCCGCGCGCGATTCCAGGCCTTTCAGCAACCAACGTGCTTCCTGCAGGCGCACGCGCAAATACTCGGCATCGCTGCTGCTGGCACCATGGATCATCTTCTCGTAACCGCGATGGATGGCGATGCGTGGCGTCGCCCCGGCGGCCAGCGCCACCCGCCACAGACCTTGCTGGCGCCAGATCACGCAATCAGGAATGACGTAGGTGCCCGCAGGCAGGTCGCAGTGCTGTGCGCCCGGGCGCGGATCCAGGCCCCGCAACAGTTCGACCGCAGCCTGGGCTTCCTCGCGCTGGCAGTCGAGCTCAGAACACAGCCCCTCCAGGCCGATTTTCGGCAAGCGCGCCAACGGGCCTTCGGTCACGGTGATCGCCAGATCCCGCCCTGGCGTGGTGTACTCAAGCGCGCGCAATTGCAGGCGCAGGCATTCGCCAAGGTCGCGGGCACCCACGCCGACCGGATCGAACTGCTGGATTTGGTGCAGCACGAACAGGATCTCGCCCGGAGAAGTGTCGATTTCCGGTTTGAGCCCGTCGGCGATGCTGTCCAGTCCGTCGCGCAGGTAGCCGTCGTCGTCGATGGCATCGATCAGGGCCACCCCGATCGCCAGGTCGCGCTGGCTGAAATGCCCCATGTGGAGTTGCCAAAACAGATGGTCGTGGAGGGTTTCCGAGCTTGCGGCGCGCTCGCTGGCGGCATCGAACCGGTCGCCGCCATCCGAAGACGGGCCAATACGCTCCTGCCAGGGCTCGGCTTCCCG
>JBDSIA010000174.1:0-1606 GCA_039918175.1 Thermomonas sp. | reverse complement strand
CCGCCGAGGCATCGCTGCCTGGAGTGGCATCGTCCTGGTCAACGTACTGGGTGGCAGGCGCGGTGATGGCATCGTCCAGCCACTGCCCGCCGCCGATGCCAAGGGCGCTGTCCAGGATCGTCGGCAGCAAGCCTGAGGGCAATGCGCTTTCGCTGTTCCACAAAATCACGATGCCGAGGTCGCGGTCGGGCAGCAATGCGATCGCGCCGCGATAGCCCTGCACGGCGCCGCCATGGAACGAGATCTCGTGCCCGGCATAGTTGAATGCGCGCCAGCCCAGCGCATACCCGGCGGAGCTCAAGCGGGTGCGGCGCCAGCCCGAGCCGCGCATTTCGCGGGGTGTGTCGATGACGGGTTGGTGCATGGTCGCAAGCAGCGGCGCGGGCAGGACATCAGGGCGATGCCCGGTCTGCGCGATCAGCCATTGCGCCATGTCGCTGATGCTGGCATTGACACCCGCTGCAGGCGCCACCCGGTAATAGCTCGGCTTCGGCATCAATGGCAGCCAGCCGCCGCCGCCACGCACGTGCGGCTTGGCCCAGCGCGCGCTGGCTTGGATGCCTTCAAGCCCGTAGCTGGCATCGTGCATGCCTAGCGGCTTGAAGATGCGGCTGGCGACAGTTTCGCTGTAGAACTGGCCGGTGGTCGCGAACACGATGTCGCCGATCAGGCTGAACGCCACGTTCTGGTAGGCGTAACACTGGCCAGGCGCGCAGGTCATCTTCGCATTGGCAAGCTTGCGGGTCAGGGTATGGAAGTCGGCATCGGCTTCCAGGTCGCGGTCAAAGGCATTGTGGGTCAGGCCGACGCGATGGCTGAGCAGGTCGGCGACGGTGACCTGCTGCGCTGCATTGGGTTGCGACAGACGGAAATCAGGGATGTAGTCGACCAGACGGCTATCCCAGCGCAGCATTCCGTCATTCACCAGTATCCCGGTGACCGCGCCAGCGAACGACTTGGACAAGGAGGCAATGCGGAACACCGTATGCGCGTCCACCGGCAGTCCCATGCGGGAATCGGTGACGCCGTAGCCGCGCGCGCTGAGCACGCGTCCGTTCTGCACGATCCCCACCGCAAGCCCGGGGATGCGACCACCGGCGACCATCTCCTGGGCCATCGCCTCGAATCTGCGTACGTCCAGGCCAGACGATGGTTGCGATGGCTGGGCTGCTTGGGTTGCCGGGACGCCAGCCCATACCGTCGGTTGGGTCGTGTGCGACGGATCTGCGACGCGTGAATTCCACTTCAGGTCGGCCTGCGCGGCGGAGGCCACTGCAAGGGGCAACAGCATGGCCAGTAACCCGAGCCGACCTGCCTGCCGAGTGCTGGTGTCTTTCATCGGCGGTGCCCTCTGCGTATGCTTGGAATACTGGCCGATTCTAGCGCCTGTTTGCACGCTTGCATGAACAAGGAGAACTTCGGATGGTTGGTTTTTTGATTCTGCTCGCAATTGTGGTGCTGATCGGCTTCTTTGGCGTCGGCATCTACAACGGCCTGGTGACCGCGCGTAACGCCTTCAAGAACGCCTTCGCGCAAATCGACGTGCAATTGCAGCGTCGCTTCGACTTGATCCCGAACCTGGTCGAGGTCGCGAAGAAATACATGG
>JBDSIA010000173.1:0-1787 GCA_039918175.1 Thermomonas sp. | reverse complement strand
TACACGATGGTGGTTCCGGCCGGCGCCACCGGCCTGAAGTTCGTCACCTCCGGCGGTACCGGTGATGCGGATCTCTACGCGAAGTTCGGCAGCGCTCCGACCACCACCGTCAACGACTGCAAGTCCGAAGGCAGCACCAATGCCGAGACCTGCAGCATCGCCACGGCGCAGGCAGGCACGTACTACGTGCTGGTGAAGGGCTACAGCGCGTTCTCGGGCCTGAGCATCACCGGCAGCTATACCGCCGGCGGTGGCAGCAGCTGCGGCGGCTTGGTGCTGTGCGACAACGTCGGCGTGGCCTTGCCGTCCGTGGCGACGAGTTCGTGGTCCTCGACCTACACCATGCCGGTGGCAGCAGGCCAGAGCGTGACCTTCACGATCTCGGGCGGCACCGGCGATGCGGACATGTACGTCAAGGCCGGCAGCGCGCCGACCACGACCAGCTACAACTGCCGTCCGTATGCCTCGGGCAATTCCGAGACCTGCACGTTCACCCCGACCACGGCCACCACCTACTACGTCAAGGTGCGAGCCTACGCGGCGTTCTCCGGTGTCACCCTGAAGGGCGACACCAACTGAGCCAGGCGTCCGGCATCGGGTCGATGGATCGACCCGATGCACGGGTAGCAGGATGAAGTCATGACCCCGGCTCTGGCCGGGGTCTTTTTTTTTGGCCAAAATGGCGCGAATGTTGCAGCGCAGTTGAGATACGAAAAGTCCGGCAATGCGGGCCGCATGCAGCAAGCGGCTGGCAGCTTAGTGAGCGGCTTCGAAGCGATTGGCGCTGACGTTCTTGCGCACCTCCACCGGATCCCAGATGCGTCCATTCATGGCGATGTAGACACCGGGAGGCAGCGATTGCACCGCACCCACGGCGGTGCCGATGTTGAACTCTGCGTCCGAGCCACGGAACCGCGCCGGGTTCAGCGCACCGGTCAGGACAATTGTTTTGTCCTGGATGCTGGCCAGTACGCGAGCGGTCTCGATCATGCTGTCGGTGCCGTGAGTGATCAGCACGTGGCGGGTGTCTTGGGCCTCGATGGTCGCCCGCAGCAATTCGCGATCGCCGGCATCGATATGCAGCGAATCCTTGCGCAGGATCGGGATGACGTTGAAACGGAAGGCCACCCCGAGTTCCTCCAGGATGCGCCCGATCTGTGGCTCGCCGACCTGGAAATCCGACTTGTCGTCGAAATAGACCTTGTCGATGGTGCCGCCAGTGGTGACGATCAGCAAATTGTCCATGGACGCATTGTCTGCCAAAAAGCGTTACCCGCCAAAACCGGAAAGTTGCGGCGTCATCCGCGTTTGCGAAAACGCGCGCGCAGACCGGGCATGCTGGCGAAGTAGATGATCGCCAGTGTGAGCAGGATTTCGACAAATGCGAATCCGCGCTCTGGCGGTCGTGTCCACGCCACCATGACCCCATGACTGAACCACAGCAGGGCGATCAGTCCGGCGCTCAGTCCGGCGCTCAGTCCGGCACGGGCCCAGCCGCGCAAGGCGACCACGCCAAAAATTAGCGGCGGCAAGGCGAACACCAGCAGTGCCGCCACTGCGTGCCGGTCGTTCCAGAACCAAGCGACATAAGTTGCTGCCAGGGCGAACAGCGCAAGTGCGAGTGGGCGAGTCTGGGTCATGGCTGGAACTTCAACGCCAGCTGCGCGATCCGCTTGCCCAACGCCCGTGCCAGTTGCGCCTCTTCGTCGGTGGGCTCCGGCTGGTCGTGCGCGCCGGCCACATGGCTGGCGCCATACGGCGTGCCACCGCTGCTGGTTGTATTGAGG
>JBDSIA010000172.1:0-2273 GCA_039918175.1 Thermomonas sp. | reverse complement strand
CCTGGCACGCATCGCGATGATCCCGGTGCTGGTGATCGTCTATTACCTGGACTACCGCTGGACCAATGTCGCGGCGACCGCGATCTTCGCGGTTGCATCCATTACCGACTGGCTGGATGGCTGGATCGCGCGGCGCTGGAACCAGTACTCCACCTTCGGCGCATTCCTGGATCCGGTGGCGGACAAACTGATGGTGTCCACCGCACTGGTCATCACGGTAGAGCACCATCACACGATATGGATAGCGCTGTGGGCGTCGGTGATCATTGGCCGCGAGATCGCCGTGTCTGCACTGCGCGAATGGATGGCTGAAGTGGGCCAGCGCGCCAAGGTCGCAGTGGCCGCAGTGGGCAAGATCAAGACAGTGGTGCAGATGCTGGCACTGGGCTTCCTGCTGTACCGCGAACCGTTGTGGGGCATGCCGGTCTTCGCAATCGGTGAATGGCTGTTGGCCGCGGCCGCGCTGCTCACCCTCTGGTCGGGATATGAATACGCGCGAGCGGCGTGGCCATCATTGACGGCAGAAGAGCGCACAGGGAGTTGACACTACCCGGCACGGCGCTAGAATAGTCGGCTGATGCGGGAATAGCTCAGTTGGTAGAGCACGACCTTGCCAAGGTCGGGGTCGAGGGTTCGAGTCCCTTTTCCCGCTCCAAGTTTGAACGGAAACGTTCTCGCAAGCCCCGTTCGCGGGGCTTTGCTTTTTTGCACCGGGCCGCCTTAATCGGGCCTGGTGTGTGAAAGAATCTCGTTCGAGACTGGCCGGGTGGCAGAGTGGTTATGCAGCGGACTGCAAATCCGCGTACGCCGGTTCAATTCCGACCTCGGCCTCCATCTCGACGAAATGCAACAATCCCGGCTTAGGCCGGGATTTCTGTTTCCGTGATAGTTGCGTTGCGCGGCAGTTGCGGCACCATGCACAGGCCGCCCGGATGGCGAAACTGGTAGACGCAAGGGACTTAAAATCCCTCGATGGCAACATCATGTCGGTTCGATCCCGACTCCGGGCACCAAAACCATCTTGCAGTTGGAGTCCCCGCGCGCGCGGCGGCGCGTTGCAATGAATCGCAACGTGTAGTCTGAGGCGGCGCGGTTCGATTCCGACTCCGGGCATCATTCGTAGACTGGAGTTGCCGTGTCTCGTTACGCAGCCTACATCGCAAGCATCGCCCTGTTCCTGCTCTCGTTGCTGCTGAGCCGGTGGCAGGTCGAATGGAGCTGGGGCGCGGCGATCTTCGGCATATTGGCGGCGCTGGGCACGCTGGACATGCTCCAGCACAAGAGCACGTTGCGCCGCAATTACCCGATCCTTGCTCATATCCGGTATGGCCTGGAGACGATCGGCCCGGAAATACGGCAGTACTTCATCCAGTCCGACATCGTCGAGGTGCCGTTCTCGCGCCAGCAGCGCGCCCTGGTGTATCAGCGGGCCAAAAGGGCGAATGAACTACGCCCGTTTGGCAGCCTGCAGGCCATTTATGGTGTGGATTACGAATGGATCAACCATTCGATCACGCCCGCCCACATCGATTCCTCGGATTTCCGCATCACCATCGGGGCCGCCAGCAAACAGCCGTATTCGGCCAGTGTGTTCAACATTTCGGCGATGAGTTTCGGTTCGCTGTCTGCGGCGGCGATCCGCGCGCTGAATGCAGGCGCAAAAGCCGGTGGTTTCTCCCACGACACAGGCGAAGGTTCGATCTCGCCGTACCACCGCGAGGCGGGTGGCGACCTGGTCTGGGAGATTGGCTCGGGCTACTTCGGCTGCCGCAATGACGATGGCAGCTTCAGCGACGAGCGCTTCACCAAGGCGGCATGTGATCCGCAGGTCAAGATGATCGAGATCAAGCTCTCGCAGGGCGCCAAGCCCGGCCACGGCGGGGTGCTGCCAGCAGCCAAGGTGAGTGCGGAGATAGCGCTGACCCGTGGCGTGCCGATGGGCCAGGATTGCGTGTCGCCGGCGGCGCATACGGAATTCTCGACGCCGCTCGGATTGTTGCAATTCGTCGCCCGCCTGCGTCAGATGTCGGGCGGCAAGCCGACCGGCTTCAAGCTGGCAATTGGACATCCATGGGAATGGTTCGGGATTGCGAAAGCAATGCAGGAACAAGCCCACTCCGAGCCTAGTCTCCTTCCGGACTTCATTGTGGTCGATGGGGCCGAGGGCGGCACTGGTGCCGCGCCGGCGGAGTTCATCGACCATGTTGGTGTGCCCATGCACGAAGCCCTGATGCTGGTCCACAACACCTTGGTCGGGCTGGACCTGCGCGACC
>JBDSIA010000171.1:0-1823 GCA_039918175.1 Thermomonas sp. | reverse complement strand
TGCGCGATCAGTCGCGTCGCCAGTTGTTACCGAACGCATCGCGCATCTGCACGTAGGCTTCGCGCTGGGCGTCGTCCTGTGCGCGTGGCGCCAGGATTTCCAGTTCCACGATCTGGTCGCCGCCGATGCCGGTCGCGCCTGCCGGCAGCCCGCGTCCGCGCAGGCGCAGCTTGCGGCCCGACTCCGAATCGGCCGGGATCTTCAAATCCACCGGACCGCCCAGGGTCGGCACGCTGATGCTGGCGCCCAGCGCCGCTTCCCATGGCGCGACCGGCAATACATGGATGATGTTGCGTCCATCCACTTCGAAGTGCGGATGCGCGGCATATTCGATTTCCAGCAGCAGGTCGCCGCCGCCATTGCCCTGCCGCGCCAGGCGGATGGATTGCCCGGGCTTGACGCCCTTGGGCACGCCAACGTCCAGGGTGCGTCCGTTCACACCGATACGCACGTTGCCACCGGTATAGACAGATTCAAGTGGCACCGCGAGCTTGGCCCGGGTGATGCCGTTGCCAGCCGGCCCTCGCGCCTGCGGACCACGCGGCCCGGCGCCAGCACCCTGGCGACCGAACATGCTTTCGAAGAAATCACTGAAGCCGCCCCCGGCACCACCCCCGGCGAATATTTCATCGAAATCGGGTTGGCCAGCCCCGTCATGGCCACGATGGAAGCCACCCGGGGGTTGGCGTACCTGATCGCCCGGTCGGTAGCCGCCGGCGCGCAACTGATCGTATGCCTTGCGCTTGGCCGGGTCACGCAGCGCCTCATAGGCCTCATTGACAGCCTTGAACCTGTCCTCGGCACCGCTTTCCTTGCTGACGTCGGGATGGTATTTGCGCGCCATCCGGCGATATGCGGTCTTGATTTCCGCATCGCCCGAACTGGGTTCCACGCCCAGGATTTGATAGTAGTCCTTGAACTCCATGCATCCTCCCTGAAATCATCCGCAAAGGTTAACCGATCCACCACATCGCAAGGTTTAGACTCACGTGATCACCTCATCCCACAAGGAAGCTCCATGTCGATCCAGCCAGGCGAACGCGTGCCAGAAGCCGTACTCCAGTACATCCATGATGGCGTGCAGAAGGTCGACACGACTACCCTCTTCGATGGCAACAAGAGCGTCCTGTTCTCGGTGCCCGGAGCGTTCACGCCAACCTGTTCGGAACGCCATCTGCCTGGCTTCGTGGAGCACTTTGAAGAGTTCAAGCGGCGCGGCATCAATGTTGCCTGCATGGCAATGAACGATCCGTTCGTGATGGAAGCCTGGGGCGAAAGCCAGCATGTACCGGAAGGCCTACGCATGCTGTCCGACGGCAATGGAGAGTTCACCCGCGCGCTGGGCCTGCAGATGGATGCCAGTGCCTATGGCATGGGGACCCGCGGCAAGCGCTTTGCCCTGTATGTCGAAGACGGCATTGTGCGCCAGGCCTTCGTCGAGGCAGCCGGCGAGTTTCGCGTCTCGTCAGCCGAACACGTCCTCGCCAGCCTTGGGTGATCTTGACGCCTTGCGAGACGCATTGACGTAGAAACCCCGCACTTCCCTCGTACCGCGCCCAAGGATTCCTCCATGGCCAAGCCAAGCACACCAGCCAAAACTTCCCAGACTACGACATCAGGGGGTGCCTTCACCCCGACCAGTACCCTGCGGGCCAACGCCCGCAAGCATGCCGAACAAGGTGCAGTGACTCAGACTTACCACGCAGATCGCAAGGTCGTGCTGGAAAAACTCAATGAAGCGCTGGCGACCGAATGGGTGTGCGTGTTGCGCTATTACCGCCATTACTTCATGGCCGAGGGCATGCTGTCGGATTCCGTCAAGG
>JBDSIA010000170.1:0-4579 GCA_039918175.1 Thermomonas sp. | reverse complement strand
GAGCAGGATCGATGCCACGTGGAATCACCTGCAGGAGCTGCGGATCGCTTCGCGGGTAGTGTGCCAAGAGATGCTCGCGCACCACGTTCGACACGCAGATCACCCGCTCCCCGCGGGTCATGATCGCGCTGTAGCGCGAGGGCGAATTCAGACCGTGCGCTGTGGTGACGAAATGTGGGCGCGAATCACGCATGCCCTGCAACGCATGCCAACCCACCCACGCCGGCAATCGCGACCGTGCATGCACGATGTCGGCATCCACGTCGGAAAACAGCCGTCGCAAGGCCGGCACGTGGCGGAACGTCCACGGCGATTTGTGGCCGATATCGAGTACGACGTGTTCGGCGCCGATGGCCTGCAACTGTGGCAGCAGTCGCCCGCCTTTGGACACCACGATCGAGCGATGGCCATCGGCGACCAGAGCTTCGGCGATTTCCAATGTCGAACGCTCGACGCCTCCGGCATCCAGTGCCG
Source organism: Thermomonas sp. (assembly GCA_039918175.1). Lineage (GTDB taxonomy): Bacteria > Pseudomonadota > Gammaproteobacteria > Xanthomonadales > Xanthomonadaceae > Thermomonas. The sequence continues at coordinate 4,105 of JBDSIA010000170.1, read as the reverse complement.
GCAACAGTTGCACGACGGTCAGGCGGCGCATGGCGGCGCCGCGCGATCAATCAACCAAAATGTAGGACGCACCACAGTACGGGCACTGGCTCTGACCGCCTTCGGCTTCGATCGCCAGGTACACCCGGGGATGCGAGTTCCACAACGCCATCGACGCCTGCGGGCAACTCAGCGGCAGCTCGCTGCGGCGCACTTCATAGCGTTGCTGGGCATTGGCGGGCGAGCTGGCGGTGTGGGCGATGTCGGCCATGGCGATGCGTCGATGCGGGATCGGTGCAGTTTACCAGTCGGCATCCGCCATACGTGCTTCGCCCTTGGCTCAGGCCGGCAGGTCGAACAGCAGCACGTCGCTGGTGCCGGCAATGCCGTGCACGTCGAATGCGCCGACTTCGTCGATAAAACCCAGTGCATCGCCGGCCTGCAGCTCGCGCTCACCGAAGCGAATTTCACCCATCGCGACATGCAGCCAGTAGCGACGCGTCGGATCCAGCGTCGTTGTCACCCGGTCATCGTCATGCAACCGGGTAGCGCGCAGCCAGGCCTGTTGGCGGATCGCCAGTGAATCCTGCGCACCATCGGGCGACGCCAACACCGCCCAACAGGCGCGGCGCGCATCCGGATCGAAATGGCGTTGCCCGTACGCGGGGTCGGCATTGAGCCGGTCCGGCTGGATCCACAGTTGCAGGAAGTGCACCGGCAGCGTCGCCGAATCGTTGTATTCGCTGTGCTCCATGCCATGGCCGGCGCTCATCCACTGCACATCGCCGGCGCAAATCACACCCGCGTTGCCGCTGCTGTCCTTGTGCGCGAGTGCGCCATCCAGCACCACGCTGATGATTTCCATGTTGGCGTGCCGGTGCGGTGCAAATCCGCCACCACCGGCCACGCGGTCATCGTTGATCACCCGCAGCGGACCGAAGCCCATCCATTCCGGGTCGTGGTAATTGCCGAATGAAAACGTGTGCTTGCTGCGCAACCAACCGAAGTCGGCGGCACCGCGCGCATCCGAGGGGCGTTCAATGATCATGGCGTTACAGAATCTGGCAGGCTTCGTCGAAGCCCAGTCGGGGCGAACGCGGGAAGATGCTGGCCGAATCGCCATGGCCCAAGTTGACCAGGAAGTTGGACTTGATGGCCGTGCCCGCGAAGAACGCTTCATCCACATTGGCATTGTCGAAGCCGGACATCGGCCCGCAGTCCAAGCCCAGCGCACGCGCTGCCAGGATCAGGTACGCGCCCTGCAAGCTGCCATTGCGGAAGGCGGGCACGTGCCGGTTCTCGCGCGGACCATCGAACCAGGACTTGGCGTCCACATGCGGGAACAACACGGGCAGCTTTTCGTGGAAATCCTCGTCGAAGCCGACGATCACCGTCACCGGCGCCGCGATGGTCTTCTTGGCATTGCCTTCATCCAGCGCCGGAGCCAACTTGGCCTTGCCTTCCGCGGACTTCACGAACACGAAGCGCGCGGGCGTGGAATTGGCCGCGGTCGGGCCGAATTTCAGCAAGTCGTACAGCTGGTGCAGGGTCTCATCGCTGATCTCGCCGCTGAAGGCGTTGTAGGTGCGCGCGGTGCGGAACAGCTGGTCAAGCGCGGGATCTGACAAAACCTGGGACATCACAACCTCGAATCCTGGGGGCAGGCCACAGTGTAGAGTTCCGCCGATGAAACCGAAGTCACTTGACCAGAACGGATCGGTATCACTACTGCAACAACCACTCCCGCGCGATCGCCGGGCATGACGGTGACGTATGCCCTGCATGACGGCCGCGCCGGCAATGCACGACAGGCAATGGCACTGGCCCGCGCACTGGATGCCGATGCCGCCGAACTTGCATTGATCCCACGCGCGCCATGGCGCTGGCTGGCTCCGCGTCGATTGCCTGCAAGCGACCACGCATTCGGCGATGCGTTCGCGAAACTCACATGCGCCGCGCCTGCGCTCGCCATCGGCTGCGGCCGCCAAGCGGCATTGGCGACGCGCCTGCTGCATGCGCGAGGCAGCAAGGTGGTGCAGATCCTCGATCCACGCATCGACCCGCGCCATTGGGACGTGGTGGTCGCGCCGGAACATGACGAGATGGGTGGCGACAACGTGGTCTCGATGCTGGGCAGCCTGCATCCGGTCGATGACCTGTGGCTGGCGCAGGCACGCCGCGAGTTCCAAGCGCTGGCCGAATTGCCTTCGCCGCATACGGTGCTGCTGGTCGGTGGCCCAAGCCGGCATGTCGCGCTGGGCGATGCAGCATTCCAGTCGTTGCTGCAGATGTTGTCCGCTCGATCACAAGCCGATGGCGGCAGCCTCAGCGTGGCCGCATCGCGTCGCACGCCATCGTCATGGCGCGACGCAATGGCTTCCATTGCCGAAGACCTTCCGGGCATTCGCTGGCGTGACGAACACGATGGCGCAAATCCGTATGCGGGATTACTGGGTCATGCGGAGCGCATCGTGTGCACGCCGGATTCGGTCAACATGCTCAGTGAAGCCGCGGCGACGCTTGCGCCGGTGTTCGCATGGATGCCGCAAGTGGTCACCGGACGTCCGCGCCGGTTCTTCGATAGATTGCTGGAACGCGGCCGCATCCGCGCGCTGGACGCTCTGGATCGCGACAGCGCAATGGACTGGTTCGATGTCGAGCCACTTAGAGAAACCGCGCGCATCGCTGCAGCGATCCGTCGCCACCTGAAACTGTCCGACTGATCTTCCGCGTCAGGCGTCGAAGCGCAGTCCCTGCGCGCGTACTGCTTCAGTCACTGCATGCCGCGCCTCATCGATGGAAGTTGCCCGCGGCACCCGCCGTGGCCGCCGATCCAGCGTGCAGCGCAAGCCTGCGTCCAGCAGCGTTGCATGCGCCGCCTGCAATTGAGCATGCATGCTGTCCGACACGGCCCCCGCGGCAAGCGCGGCGTCCAGCAACGCCGGCGTCGCATGCGATTCCAGCAGCACTGGATGCAATGCGGCATCGCGCAGCACAAGGAATTGCAGCAGGAATTCAAGATCGACCAAACCGCCCGCGCCCTGCTTGAGGTCGAAGATCGCGGCATCGCTGCGGTCGAGCTCTGCGTGCATCTTGCGCCGCATCGACGACACGTCCTCGATCAACTGCGAGGCTTCACGCATGCGGCCCAACACCTCGTCGCGTACTGCATCGACTGCAGCGAGCAAGTCGGGATCACCGGCGACACCACGCACCCGCACCAGCGCCTGATGCTCCCAAGTCCATGCACGCACGCGCTGATACTCGGAAAAACTCACCAGGGTTGACACCAGCAGCCCGGTGTTGCCATCCGGGCGCAGGCGCATGTCGACCTCGAACAGGCGACCTGCGCCGGTGCCGGTGCCGAGCAGCGAGACCAGTTTCTGGCCTAGCCGGGCAAACCAGCGCGACGCATCTAGCGTGCGCACGCCATCAGACTGCGCACCATCGGGTGCGTCGTACAGGAACACCAGGTCGAGGTCGGAACCGAAACCCAGTTCCTCGCCGCCCAGGCTGCCATAGCCCAGCACCGCGAAGCGTGCGCCTACGATGTCCCCGTGCGCCATGCGCATTTCTGCCAGCGCAATGTGCAACACCACGGCCACCACCGCATCGGCCAGCCATGCAAGCCGCAATGCGCATTCCTGCGCCGTGCAACGCTCGTCGAGCAGGGCCAGCGCCAACCGGAAACTCAGCGCGTGACGCACCTCGTTCAAGGCATGCAACGAGGCCTCGACATCGCCACTGCGCAATGCGGCCGTGCACTCGGCCTGCATCGTCTCGCGATCGGGCAGTTCGCCAGACATGCGCCGATCGAGTAATTCATCCAGCAGCAGCGGATGCGCTGCCAGCCGCTCCGCCAGCAGCGCACTGCGTTCCAGAGCATCGACCAAGCGCTGCAGTGCGGCTGGCTGTTCATCGAGCAAGGCCAGATAGCTTGCGCGGCGCAAGATGGTGTTGAGCAGTGGCAGCAGCCGACGCAACACCGCATCGGGTTGTGTTGAATTGGACGCCAGTTGCAGCAGCGCCGGCAGCACCCGGTCCAGCCGCACGCGCGCGCCGTCCGACAGTTCGCGCACGCCAGGCGACCTTGCGAAATCCACCAGGTTCCGATGCAATGCCTCGA
>JBDSIA010000169.1:0-3948 GCA_039918175.1 Thermomonas sp. | reverse complement strand
GCGCCGGACGGCAAACCGTATGCACAGGCAGATGCAATGTCACGCGCGCTGATCCGCGCAGCGCGCGACACCGGCATCCGCATCACGGTATTGCCGGTGCTGTACATGACCGGTGGCTTCGACGGTCGCGCGCTGTCTCCGCGCCAGCAACGGTTCGGACACGATGTCGATGCCTACCTGCGCCTGCTGCAGATGCTGCGCAGCGAGGCGAGCGAAAGCGTGCGGATCGGTTGTGCGCTGCACAGCCTGCGCGCGGTGCCGGAAGTCGCGATGGGAGACGTGTTGGCCGCGCTCCCGACCGACAGCCGCATCCATATCCATATTTCCGAACAGAACGCCGAAGTCGACGAATGCATCGCCCTGCGCGGTGCACGACCAGTGCAATGGCTGCTCGACCACGCCGAGGTGACGGCGCGCTGGACACTCGTGCATGCGACGCATCTGGACGGAGCGGAAGTGCAGGGCATCGCACGCAGCGGCGCGACCGTGGCGATCTGCACGACGACGGAAGCCAACCTCGGCGATGGCCTGTTTCCCTTGCGGGCCTATCTGGATGCCGGCGGCTCGTGGGGCGTGGGTTCGGATTCCAACAGTTCGATCTCGCCGGTCGAGGAATTGCGCTGGCTGGAATACGGTCAACGCTTGCTTACCCGGCGTCGCAATATCGCAGTGTCTGCGGAGTTGCCGAGCGTCGGCGAAACGCTGTTGCAGGGCGTGGTCGCCAGCGCCGCCAACAGCACCGGCTTCGATGTGGATGATCGCATCACGCTGGATGCGAACGCACCGATCCTTGCCGGCGCGAATCGCGACGATGTCATCGATCGCTGGTTGTTCAGCGGCAACCGTAACCTGGTGCGCGAGGTCGATGTCGGCGGACAACGTGTCGTCAGTGAAGGACGCCATCATGATCGCGAGGCGATCGCGGCGCGTTATCGCGAGGCGATCAAACGATTGCGGTAACCAGGCACCCAAGCAGCCCGCCGCTACCCAAGATCATTTAGCGCGCAACGCCGGCAACACGGGTTCCAGCGTGCCGTCGTTCGGTGCCGGGGCAATGCGCAACAGGCCCGCCAGCAGCGGATACACATCGACATTGTCGAAAGCCGGCAGTTGTGTGCCATCGATGAAATCCGGTCCGGTGGCGACGAAGGTCGCACGCATTTCCGGCGTTTCCGGCGCGTAACTGTGTTCGCCGCGTCGTTGCGTGGATTCCGGCATTCCGTGCATGACTACCCGCCAGCCCGGATCGGCCTGGCACAGGATCGCCGGGACGCGCGGATTATGGCCGTACTGCCAGCGTGCCGGCAGGTCTTGCTTGCGCCAGCACGCGTAGTGGTCGTGGCGACCCAGCAAGGCCTTCTCCACTTGCTGCACATGTCCTGGCTTCACATTCAGGCCCGCCAGCGGACCCGCGTGGATAACCTCAATTGCGTCTGCGGGCACCAGATCGTCCAGATAGCGCAGGTCTTCACCGCGCACCGAAATCATGCCGTGATCGGACACCACGATCAGGTCGGTCAATGCGTCCAGCCATCGCGTGTGCAGGCCATGGTGCAGGCGGGCCAGGGCGGCATCGATCTCTTTCAATGCCGCGATGGATTCATCCGAATCCGCACCGGCGGCATGCGCGGCGACATCGTAGTTCTCGAAGTACAGCGTAACCAGTCGTGGTCGCTGCGCTGCCGGCAAGTCGAGCCATGCCAGCACTTGGTCCACGCGGGCATCCGCCCCCATCTGCTTGTCGTATGGCATGTAATAGCGCGGGCGCTGTCCGGCGATTTCCGCTTCGGAGCCGGGCCAGAACATCGTCGCCGCGATCCCGTTCTGCTTCTGCAAGGTCACCCAGATCGGTTCGCCGCCCCACCAACGACCATCGCGTGCGGTCTCGCTCTTGGACACGAACGTGCCCAGCACTTCATCGCGCATGTTGTTGTGGACGATGCCGTGGTGATCCGGCCGCAGGCCGGTGACCAGCGTGTAGTGGTTCGGGAAGGTTTGCGTGGGGTAACTCGGCGCCAGCCAAGCCGCATGCACGCCTGAAGCGGCGATCGCGTCCACTGCAGGCATCACGCCGGTGCCGATGTCCGTGGCGCGCAGGCCATCGACCGACACCAGGATCACCGTCGAGGTTGCAACAGGCGCCCTAACTCCTGTAGGCGCAGTTGCCGCTCCAGGTGATGTCGGCGCGTGGGCGCAGGCGGTGAGCAGCAGGCTGGCGAGGAAGGTAGCGAGGAACGGGGGAGTTGTTCGCATCAGCAGATCATACGGAGACGCACGGACGAGGGCATGACGCGATGGGATAATGGCGGATTGCCACCTCCCGAGTCTTCCCCATGAGTGCTTCCCGCAATGATCCAAGCCGCTTCATCCGCGCCCCGCGCGGCAGCACGCTCACTTGCAAGTCTTGGCTGACCGAAGCGCCGTTCCGGATGCTGCAGAACAATCTTGATGCCGACGTTGCGGAAAACCCCGCCGAACTTGTCGTGTACGGCGGCATCGGCCGCGCCGCGCGTGACTGGGCTTGTTACGACTCCATCATCGACACGCTGAAAACCCTCAACGATGATGAAACCCTGCTGGTGCAATCCGGCAAGCCCGTCGGCGTGTTCCCCAGCCATGCCGATGCGCCGCGCGTGCTGATCGCAAATTCGAATCTCGTTCCGCATTGGGCCACCTGGGAGCACTTCAACGAACTCGACAAGAAGGGTTTGATGATGTACGGGCAGATGACCGCCGGCAGCTGGATCTACATCGGCAGCCAGGGGATCGTGCAGGGCACCTACGAAACCTTTGTCGAAATGGGTCGTCAGCATTACGGCGGCGACCTTACCGGCAAGTGGTTGCTTACCGCCGGGCTGGGCGGCATGGGCGGCGCGCAGCCGCTGGCCGCGTCGCTGGCCGGCATGAGCAGCCTCAACATCGAATGCCGCCAGACCAGCATCGATTTCCGCTTGAAGACGCGTTATGTCGATGAGCAGGCGACCGACCTCGACGACGCCCTCGCGCGCATCGCCAAATACACCAAAGCCGGCGAAGCAAAATCGATCGCGCTGCTCGGCAACGCCGCCGAGATCCTGCCGGAGCTGGTCAAGCGCGGCGTGCGCCCGGACTGCGTGACCGACCAGACCAGCGCGCACGACCCGGTGCACGGCTATCTGCCAATCGGCTGGACGGTCGAGCGATGGCTGGCCGAACAGAAGACCAACCCGGACGCAGTGCGTGACGCCGCCAAGCAGTCGATGCGCGTGCACGTGGATGCGATGCTGGCCTTCCACGCCGCCGGCATTCCGACCGTGGACTATGGCAACAACATCCGCCAGATGGCGTTCGATGTCGGCTGCAGCAATGCATTCGATTTTCCCGGCTTCGTGCCGGCCTATGTGCGGCCGTTGTTCTGCAAAGGCATCGGCCCGTTCCGCTGGGTCGCGCTCAGCGGCGATCCGGAAGACATCTACAAGACCGACGCCAAGGTCAAGGAACTGATCCCGGACGACCCGCACCTGCACAACTGGCTGGACATGGCGCGCGAACGCATCGCGTTCCAGGGCCTGCCCGCGCGCATCTGCTGGGTTGGCCTCGGCGTGCGCGACAAGCTGGGCCTGGCCTTCAACGAGATGGTTCGCAACGGTGAACTGAGCGCGCCGGTTGTCATTGGCCGCGATCACCTGGATAGCGGCAGCGTCGCCTCGCCCAATCGCGAAACCGAATCCATGCTCGACGGCAGCGACGCGGTCAGTGACTGGCCGCTGCTCAATGCGATGCTCAATGTCGCCAGCGGCGCGACTTGGGTGAGCTTGCATCATGGTGGCGGCGTCGGCATGGGTTACTCGCAGCACAGCGGGATTGTGATTGTCTGCGACGGTACCGAGGCCGCTGATCGCCGGATTGCACGTGTCCTCTGGAATGACCCGGCAACCGGGGTGATGCGGCATGCGGATGCGGGGTATG
>JBDSIA010000168.1:0-1681 GCA_039918175.1 Thermomonas sp. | reverse complement strand
TCCGGTCTCGATCTTCATCGGCCGCGCCCCCGACAAGAACAGCGGCTGGTTCTCGGTGCTGTTCTCGGAAAACTGGACGCTGGTCGGCCGCTTCCGCAGGTTACTGGCGATCCTGCTCAACGGCCGCGACACCCTGGTCCAGTTCGCGCCGCCGGTGTCGCTGCACGCCATCGTCAGCGAAGCCCTGCCGCCGGAACGCACCGTACGCAAGCTGTCGCGGGTGCTGCGCACCCACTTCCGGCGCCTGCGCGAGGTGGTTGTGGGGCCGGATCTGTCGACCCGGCGCATGCTGGTGGACTCGGTGCTGGCCGCCGCGCCGGTGCGCGATGCCATTGCCGACCAGGCCCGGCGCGACAAGATCACGTCGCAGGCCGCCTGGCACAAGGCACAGGGGTTTGCTTACGAAATCGCCGCCGATTATTCACACCCGGTGGTGCGTTCGCTGAGCTACCTGCTGACCCCGATCTGGAACCGGATCTACCGTGGCGTGCTGGTCCACCACCTGGACGGCTTCAAGCAGGACGCCCCCGGCCATGAAGTGGTGTACGTCCCGACCCATCGCAGCCACATGGACTATCTGTTGCTGAGCTATCTGCTCTATACCCACGGCATCGTGCCGCCGCACATCTTTGCCGGCATCAACCTCAACCTGCCGGTGGTCGGCACCCTGCTGCGCAAGGGGGGTGCCTTCTTCGCCCGGCGCAGCTTCCGCGGCAATGCCTTGTACTCGGCGGTGTTCCGCGAATACATGGCGCAACTGATCGCGGGCGGCTACTCGATCGAATACTTCATCGAAGGCGGGCGCTCGCGCACCGGTCGGCTGCTGCAGCCCAAGGGCGGTTCGCTGGCAATGACGGTGCGCGCCTACCTGCGCCAGCCGAGCCGGCCGGTGCTGTTCCAGCCGGTCTACATCGGTTACGAAAAACTGATGGAAGGCAGCAGCTACCAGGACGAGCTGACCGGCAAGGCCAAGCCCAAGGAATCGATCTGGCAATTGCTCCGTGGCCTTCCGAAGGTCCTGCGCAGCAATTACGGGCAGGTCGTGGTGAATTTCGGCGAACGCATCCGCTTGGATGAGTTGCTGGCCGAACTTGCACCCGAATGGGATGGCAAGGCGGTCGCCGAGGATGACAAGCCTGCGTGGCTGGGTACTGCAGTGGACGCGCTGGCCAACCGCATCCAGGTGAACTGCAACCGCGCCGCCGACGTCAACCCGATCAACCTGCTGGCACTGGCGCTGCTGTCCACGCCCAAGCACGCCATGGACGAAGTAGACCTGCTGGCGCAGATCGCGTTGAGCAAGGTGCTACTCAGCGAGGTGTCGTATTCCGACTACGTCACCGTGACCCCACACACGCCGCACGAAATCGTGGCGCATGGTGAGGAGATCGGCACCCTCACCCGCATTTCCCATCCGCTGGGCGACGTGCTGAGCGTGGATGCCGAAAACGCGGTGCTGCTCAGCTATTTCCGCAACAACGTGCTGCATCTGTTCACCGCGTCGGCATGGATCTCGGTGTGCTTCTTCAACAACCGCCGCATGGGGCGGATGCAGCTGCAGCGCATCGGCCGCACCCTGTATCCGTTCCTGCAGGCCGAACTGTTCCTGCCGTGGGACGAGGACACGTTCGCCGCGCGCATCGACGCCACCATCGAAGTGTTCATGCGCGAAGGCCTGCTG
>JBDSIA010000167.1:0-3925 GCA_039918175.1 Thermomonas sp. | reverse complement strand
GCGGTTACCTCGCGCACGACCGCACGTTCCTCGCGCGTGCTGAGCATCTTCTTGGGCGCGTTGGCGCGTTCAACCAGGGCGCTGAAGTGCTCGCGATCAGATTTGTCGAGTTCGTCCAGCAAGGCCGGCAGGCCGAGCAGGGCACTTTCGAGTGCATCGGAAATATTGTGGCCGCTGGACTTGATCGCGCCGATCGGGGTGTTGATCTCGTGGGCGACGCCTGCAATCAATTGGCCAAGCGCGGCCATCTTTTCCGAATGCACCAGCTGCGCTTCGGCCTGATGCTGGTCTTCCAGTGCCTTGGCCGCCTGTTTGCGAGCATTTTCGGCGACGGCAAAGGCATCGGCGTTGGCCAGCGCAATCGCCGCGAACGAAGCGGCCGAGCGAAACACCTCCAGCTCGCGTTCGTGATACACGTCGGCTTCATGGCTTTGCACGGTCACCACGCCTATGCGACGCCCGTTGGCGATCAGCGGACGGAACACCGCTGACAGGATCGGCGTGCTCTCATCGAAGCAGCTGGCGCTGGGTGCATCTGCCAGCTGCGTTTCATTGAACACGGTCAGTTCGCGGTCCTCACGGAAGGTCAGTACCGCCAGCGAAGTGGGGTGGTCGAGTGGATAAGAGCTGGGCTCGTCGATCACGCCGTCCTCGACATAGAACAGGAAGTCGAGTGCATCTCCAGCCGGAGAGAGCAAGGCGACGCCGAACACGTCGACCGGCAGCAGCGCGGAGAAACGTTTCTCCAGTGTCCTGCAGATGGCCTCGGTGTCCAGGCTTCCGGTTAGATCCTTGCCGATGTTGCCCACCAGTCGCAGCGTCTCGGCGGACGCCGCAAGGTCGTCCATCGCGCGTTTGAGCGCTGCGTTGGCTTGCCAGCGCGCCGCCGTCGCCGCCACATGGCTGGCCACGAAGCTGAGCAGGTCCAGGTCGGCCTGCGTGTAGGTAATGTCGGCGCTATAGCTCTGAACGATGATCAATCCGTAAACCTTGTCCTGCGCGATCAGCGGTGCGCCCATCCAGCTGTAGAAGTCGACCACGCCGCGCGCGGCAAGGATTTCGCCTTGGGCGACCAGCGACTGGAACAAGTCGTTATCCATCAGCCACGGGAGACGTGTGCGGATCACCAGCGAGGAAATGCCCTCGCCGTAAGGAAATGTCTCCGCGACCTGGCTCGGGTCCTCGTCCACCACGTATTCCTGGCGGATCAGCCCGTGTTCGGCGTCATAGGTGGCAATGATGAAATTCTTGGCATACATCAGCCGGCCGACGATTTCATGCAGCTGCGCGTAGTGTTCATGCTCCGGACTGTCGGCGGTAGACAGCGAGGCGATTTCGAAAAGTGCGCGTTGCAGGGACTCGCCCTGGCGGCGTTCGGCCACTTCGCGTTCAAGCTCCGCCACCCGTTGCGTCAGCTGGGAGACAGTCGCCGGTTGCAGGCTGATGGCATCAGATTCAGTCAATCTCAACCTCCACCCGATCCCGGCCATTGTTCTTGGCACGGTACAACGCGGCATCGGCGCGGTCGAGCAGGCTGGCCACGGTATCGCCGTCGCGATAAGCGGCGACTCCGAAACTGGCGGTGATCGGGTCCACCCCGGCGAAGGCGTGACCGGCAATGGCGGCGCGCAGGTTTTCCGCGGCAGCCATCCCGCCGTCGCGCGTACTTTGCCTGCATAGCACCACGAACTCCTCCCCGCCCAAGCGGCCGAGGGCGTCGGAATCGCGGGTGCAACTGCGCAGGATGTCGGCGACGCCGGCCAGCACCAAGTCCCCGGCACCATGGCCAAATGTGTCATTGACCGTTTTAAAATGGTCGATATCAACCATGATGATTGCAAAGCGCATCGCATAGCGGCGGCTGAGCATCAACTCTTCTTCGATCACTTCATCCAGTTTGCGGCGGTTGAACAACCCGGTCAGCTTGTCGGTGATCGAGAGTAATTCCAGCTGCTGGTTCTTTTCCACCAACTCTTGCGTGCGTGCCGCCACCAGCGATTCCAGTTCGGCGTTCAGCTCCCGCAATTGCTCGTTTTGCAGGATAAGATTGCGTTCCTGCTGATAAGCGCGAATTGCCGCACGCACCGTCAACACGATGTCCTCGTTTTGAAAGGGCTTTTCCAGAAATCGGTAGAGGTTGGCTTCATTGATCGCACGCTTGACGCCGCTCAGGTCGCTCTGTCCAGTCAGCAGGATCTTGATCGTGTTGGGCGAGCGCTCATGCAGGCGCATCAGCAGTTCATCGCCGCGCAGGCCGGGCATCATGAAGTCGGAGATGACAAGGCTCAGTTCGCGCCCTTGAGCGCGCAATTCGGCATCAATCTCAAGCGCCTCTTCACCGCTTTCGGCGAACTCGACTTGCAGGTGCTGGCCGAAGTTCGCCGCCATTACCGTGCGCAACGCGCTGAGCACGGTCGAATCGTCGTCCACGCATAAAATGATGCCCCCCCCATCCATGTACTGGTAACCCCGCAGTCCTGGTGACTTCAGTAAAACAGAATGCGCCGCAACGTGCTGAGGGCAAGTGAACACGAGACACGTTTCGTGCTGGGGTTTGCCAAATGGCAGCGACAAACCAGCAGCTTCTCCTAAGCCGGCTGGGCGAGCGCCCACCATGCCGTTCCGCTCCGACATAAATTAATTGTTCAGGCCCCTGGTCCGCAATCGATGCAGCGCAACGGTGGGTGCGGGCCCATTCCAAGCGCTTCCAGCAGCATGCGCAATGCGGTGCGCAGACCTTCCTCTATGACCGGGTGGTAGAACGGCATTTCCAGCACCTGGGCCACGGTCATCCGCAACTGGATTGCCCAGGCGATCAGATGCGCAAGATGCTCGCAGGACGGGCCGATCATTTCTGCGCCCACCAAGCGACCGCTGCCGCGTTCGCCATAGACGTGCAGCAGGCCTTGGTTGACCAGCATCACTCGCGAGCGGCCTTGATCCTCGAACGAGACTTCTCCCGTCGCGAAGTCCACGCCATCGGTGATGAGTTGTGCATGGCCACGGCCGGCGAACGCGGCCTGTGGATCGCAGAACACGATGCCCAGTGCTGTGCGTCGCGTGTGCTTGAACACAGACGGAAAGCTCGCCGCGTTCTTGCCGGCCAGGTGACCTTCGTCGGCAGCTTCATGCAATACCGGGAAGTCATCCCCGGCATCACCGGCGATGAAGATGTGACTGTTGCCCGCTTGCATGCTCTGGTGATCGAACACAGGCACCCCGCGCGCGTCCAGTTCCAGTCCTGAATTGGTCAGTCCCAAGGCATCCACATTCGGGATGCGACCAGTCGCCGCGAGCAGGTAGTCGAAGCGTTCGGAGCGGACAAGGCCTTCGTCATCGGTGAACTTCACGACGACGACATCGCCATCGCGTTCGATGTGAACATCGCGCGCATCCAGGCTGGTCGACATTTCCGCGCTGATGATTTTTTTCGCGACGTCGCGCACCGCCGGATCGGTGAGCCCGGCGATGCCACCACCACGGCCAAACAAGCGCACGCGCACGCCAAGCCGATGCAGCGCCTGTCCCAGCTCGACCCCAATCACGCCGGCGCCGAACACGGCGACCGAGCCGGGCAGGTCTTGCCAGTCGAATACGTCGTCGTTGACGATCAACCGATCGCCTGCAGGGCGCAGCGATTCCGGGATCCGCGGACGCGAGCCGGTGGCAATAACGATGCGGCCGGCATGGATGCGCTCGAACGCCGGCTTCGTACCATCGCTGGCTGCACTCAATCGCAGGATGTGCGGGTCGTCGAATACCACATGTGCGCGCACAACATGTGTCTGGTCGAAACTGTCGACCGCATCTTTCACGAACCCGACGAAGCGGTCGCGTTCATCACGTACGCGTTTCATCACGGCGCGCCCATCGACCTTGCCGGCGTCGCTGTGGATACCGAAGGCGGGCAGGGCAGACAGGCGAT
>JBDSIA010000166.1:0-3909 GCA_039918175.1 Thermomonas sp. | reverse complement strand
GCATCAACCTGGTGGTGCGCAAGGGCCGCGGCATCCTGTCGATCGATCTTGGTGGCGGGCCACTGCATCGGCGTGGCTGGCGGCGGGCGCAGGGCGAGGCACCTTTGAAAGAGAACCTGGCAGCCGCAGTCCTGCTGCGTGGTGGCTGGCCACAGGCCTATACCGCAGGTGGCGACCTGCTGGATCCGATGTGCGGCGGCGGCACCTTGCTGATCGAAGGCGCCTTGATGGCGGCCGACGTGGCGCCCGGTCTGTTGCGACTGGGTGACAACCTGCCGACGGGTTGGCCCGGTTTCGACGTGGATGCCTGGAAAACCCTGCAAATCGATGCAATCGAGCGCGAAGCCCGCGGCCGCGCCACATTGCGCGCCTGCATCCATGGCAGCGACAGCGACCCGCATGCGATCCGCGCCGTACGCGAGAACGCGCAGGTTGCAGGCGTGGCCGATGCGATCCGAGTTGATGTGCGCGATATCGCCAGTGTGCCGGTGCAGGAAAACACGATTGGCGTTGTCGTCTGCAACCCGCCATACGACGCGCGCCTGGCCGCTGATCCGGCGCTGTATCGCACGCTCGGCGAATCGTTGAAGCGTGCAACGCCGACATGGACTGCAAGCATTCTGTGTGGCGATTTCGAGCTGGCGCGGGCAACAGGTTTGCGCGCGCAGAAGCGCTACCAAATTTTCAACGGGCCGATTGAGTGCAGCCTGATCGTGGCGGCACCGATCGCGGTGCCCGAACGGGGTGATGGCAGCCCACGAACATTGGGTGATGGGGCGCAGATGGTCGCCAATCGGCTGCGCAAGAACCTCAAGGGCCTGCGTGCCTGGCGTGAGCGTGAAGGCGTCACCTGTTACCGCGCATACGATGCCGACATCCCCGAATACGCTTGCGCGGTCGATGTCTACACCACCGATCCGGATGAGACGGTGTGGCTGCATGTGCAGGAATATGCGGCGCCCGCAGATATTCCCGAAGCGACTACCCGCAAGCGATTGAACGAATTGCTGGCGGCGGTGCGCGAGGTATTCGAGGTGCCGCGCGAACAGGTCGCACTAAAGACCCGCAGCACCGGCAAGGGTGGCAGCAAATACGGCCACTTCGACCAACGCAGCGAGTTCATCACGGTGCGCGAAGGCAACGCACAACTGCAGGTCAACCTTTTCGACTACCTCGACACCGGCCTGTTCCTGGACCATCGGCCGCTGCGCGCGCGGATGGCGCTGGAAGCGCGCGGACGGCGGTTCCTCAATCTGTTTTGCTACACCGGGGTCGCCAGCGTGCAGGCCGCGGTCAATGGCGCGCTGGAAACTACCAGCGTCGACCTGTCGGCGACGTATCTGGAATGGCTGGCCGACAACCTTCGTGGCAATGGCGTTGGCGGCACCCGCCATCGCATCGCCCAGTCAGATGCGTTGCGCTGGCTGCAAGCGGATCGGGGCGAATACGACGTGGTGTTTTGCGATCCGCCGACGTTCTCAAACTCCAAGCGGGCCGAGGATTTCGACGTGCAACGCGATCACGTGCGCTTGCTGGGCGTCGCGGTCGAGCGCTTGGCGGATGACGGCGTGCTGTATTTCTCCAACAACTTCCGCCGGTTCCGGTTGGATACTGAAGCGCTTTCCGGATTCGCCACTGTCGAAGACATCAGCACCTCGACCATTCCTCAGGATTTTGCGCGTAGTCCGCGCATCCATCGTGCGTGGCGGTTGACCCGGCGTCGTTAGCCGCAGGCCGGTCACGAGCAAAGGACACACATGGGTCATCGCTCATTGGACAGGCTGCGTTTCATCGGGCAATGGTTGAAGAACCCGCGGCAGACCGCGTCGGTCACGCCATCCGGTCCGGAACTTGCGGCAGCCATGCTTGCCGAATTGCCGTTAAATTCGACGCGTGTGATTGAACTTGGCGGTGGCACCGGCGCGATCACGCATGCGCTGGTCGACCATGGCATCCAAGGCAAGCACTTGCTGGTGCTGGAATTGAACGAGGAAATGCACGCGCACTTGCACATGCAATTCCCGCGCGAATTGCTGGTGCTTGGTGATGCTGCGGAATTGCCGCGACTGGCCGCCGATGCCGGATTCCTTGAAAGCGGCCCGGCCGATGCAGTGATATCAGGGCTTGGCCTGCTCGCCATGGACCGCTCTCTGGTCGCGCGGATCCTGGAAAGTGCATTTGCCTGCCTGCGCCCGGATGGGCGCTTCATCCAGTTCACCTATGGGCCGATGTCGCCGGTCCCAGAGAGCGTGCTGGGACCGTTGGGCTTGAGCTTGCGCCGCGGTGAATTCGTGCTTCGCAACGTGCCGCCGGCCACGGTCTGGGTCTACCAGCGCAGCCAAAGCAGGGCGATCGTTGCACGCAGCATTAACCGCTGATCGTTGGTTTCGATTCCGCCTGTCGTTGACCCGATTCGGCCGAGCCAGCTCCTGGCCGGACTTCGCGGATCAGCGGTTGCGCATCCGCCCGAACAGGCCGCTGCCGGGTTTTGACGTCGGCTCCGGTTCGGGTGCCACTGGCAGGACTCGCTCGGCGTAGCCGGTGGCGAGGTTGGCGTTGATGAAATCGGCGACTTCGGCACGATCCACCCCGCTAGCTGCCGAGATCTCGTCCATGGTGGATGGACCCTTCATCATCGCGGTCGCGATGCGGAAATGCTTGGGGAATTCGCGCTCGGTCTGCGGCCACTTGGTCAGGCGATAATCGCTTCCAGGCATCAGGTCGCCACCTCCAGCCAACAACGCACCAAGCCATTGCAGCCTTGCCAGCGGTTGTGCGTCGCCAAGCGTTGCGGCCTCAGCTTCCCAACTGGCGGCATCCGGTGTCTGGAAATCCTCCAGCAGCAGGGTGCCTTCGAAATTTTCCAACAACGGCTTCAACGTCGCCGGACCGTGATAGACCTTGCTGCGCGGGTCGATCAGCAACACAGATCCGTCGCCACGTTGCAGGCGAACACGGCGGGCAAGGCCGTTATCGGCCAGCCAACTCGCCAGTGGGCGATCCGGCTGCAATGGCATGACGGGCGCTGCAGCGGGCGTTGGCTTGGCTTCTGGCGCTGCAATGGATTCCGGTACCGGGGCCATGGCAGGCGTATCGATCGGCCGAACCTCGGCCACGTCTTCCGGTAATGCATGCGCATCAGGTAGTTGGTCGCTCGGTGCCGGAGCCGGGGTGGAAGCGACGGGAACGGCTGCGGGCTGGGCCGGCAGGGCGTCGCCTGCGATTTCGCTCAACAGCACGGCGAAGTCACTTGCATTGATCGGCCGCATCATGCGGTAGTCGGTCTGGTTTCTCTCGACCGAGGTCAGGCCGATGACCTTGCGCCCCGCGCCGTGCAGTCGTAGCCAGCTCATCGGTCCGTACAGGCTGTCCATGTCGATCACGACATAGTCGGCGCTGTCATCGGTGACCAGGGTCCAATGACCTCCGAGATCCGCATTTGCCACTTTGAATGCGGCTGTCACTTCGGCTTGGGTGCTGCTGTCCATGCCGGTGGTACCAAGGGTCAAAGCCATGGCGAAGATCCACTGCGGAAAGTTGCAGTGTTCCCAAGCGGAGCCGCCCCGTCAACGCGCAATGCACGTCACATCCGGACGTATCAGGCCGCGCGTGGGCGTTTCTTCGGCAATTGCGCCTTCAGGAAGGCCATCTGGTCGGCGAGGATGTTGCGGTTGGAGAGGATCAGGTGCTCGACCCAACTGGGCCGGTATGGCACCGCCAGTAGCGGCATCGAGGCCTGTTGCGGCGTCCGGTTGCCCTTGCGCGAATTGCAATGCAGGCATGCTGAAACTACGTTTTCCCAGAGGTCGCGACCGCCCTTGGAGACCGGCTGCACATGGTCGCGGGTCAGCGCGGAACGCTGGAACTCGCGGCCGCAGTACAGGCATAACGACTGGTCGCGGGCGAACA
>JBDSIA010000165.1:0-4475 GCA_039918175.1 Thermomonas sp. | reverse complement strand
TCTGGGAAAGGAAGCCGGCTATTATAGCGGGCTGCGGCGCCCGCCGTATGACTCATTCCAGCAGGAGCCAATAATGTCCCTCAACGCCACTTTCGAGACCCCACGCGGCCCGATCAACGTCGAGCTGTACCCGGACAAGGCGCCACTGACGGTGGCCAACTTCGTCAACCTGGCCAAGCGCGGCTACTACGACGGCCTGTCGTTCCATCGGGTGATCCCCGACTTCATGGTCCAGGGCGGTTGCCCGCAGGGCACCGGCACCGGCGGCCCTGGCTACAAGTTCGAGGACGAAACCAACAACGGTGTCAAACACGAACGTGGCGTCCTGTCGATGGCCAACGCCGGTCCCAACACCAACGGCAGCCAGTTCTTCATCACCCACGTGGCCACCCCGTGGCTCGACGGCAAACACACCGTGTTCGGCAAGGTGACCAGCGGCCTGGACGCTGTGGATGCGGTGAAGGGTGGCGATGAAATCACCTCGATCAAGATCGAAGGCGACACCGATGCCGTGCTGGCTGCCAAGGCTGACCGCGTGGCCGAATGGAACAAGATTCTCTCACCCTGATTCAGCGTTATCGGGTGAATCGACGGGCGGCCTTGTGCCGCCCGTCTTCGTTTGTCGCGTCGGCCACTGCTGCCGAGGTCTATTTCCAGCGCACCGTGTCGAGCATAGCCGACACCTTCGCAGCGTCGCGGGGGTAGTAGTACTCGGCGGGCGCGTAGAACAGCGCTAACGCCAGTCCATCGTCATGTTCGAATGCGGCTGCCATCGCGCGGTACTTCAAGCCGGACTCACTGGCCATGTCCAATTCGAAGCGCAGGCCTTCGCGCCCGCCGAAGTCCGCCGGCCGCAGGTTGCTGGCAACCACGTTGACCGCGCCAGCGGAGCGCATCCCGTCGGCGATCAGGTCGCGGATTTCGTCGGCACGCATGCCGCGGTGGTAGAACGCCCCGTCCGGACGGCGTTTGGTCTGGCGCTTGCCAAGGAAAATGAATTCCCCGTCGCGCACGTACGGGATCAGGTGCAGGCTGTTGAGTTGCGGCCCATCCAGCGTCCACAGCTGCTCGCGCAGTGCCGACATGCGCGTCCATTCCATGCCTGCATCGATGCTGAGATGGCTGCCTACGGTGTTCATGCCAGGCTGGACCAAGGGGCCACCACTGGCGCAGCTGGCAAGCACCGCGGCCAACAACGTGAACATTCCCCAACGCATTGCCGTGTTCACTGCACTCATCGCGCACCTCCGAGTTTTTCGAGTTCGCGCTGCACGAAGGCGCGATCCTCGGCTTCCGGCGCCAGTTGCAGGTAGCGCTGCAGGGCGGCGCGTGCACCAGCGCTGTTGCCGGTGTCACGCAGCACGAACCCATGCTCGCGCCAGACCGCCGCTGGCGCGCTTGGCATGACGGCAGCTTGCGCGTACAGGCTGGCCGCCTTGGCCTTGTCATCCCCAAGCCCGCGGCGCCGATGCGCTTCGCCCAGGTAGAACGTCAGCAGACCCTTGTCTTCGGCGGGGGCATCTGCCAGCAATTCACTGATGACTAGGATCGAGCCGGCATATCGGCGCTGGGCAAGCTCCTGATCCAGCAGGTGCGGCAGCATCGGGCGCACTGCGGCGCGGTAGCGGTCGCGCCCGCGATCGGTCGGAGGAGTGGCTATCTCGGACGCTGCCGTCTTGATGTCGGCGAGGCGTTCCGCCGAGGCGGGATGGGTTGAAAACACCGGGAGCGGTCGGTCGTATTTGCGGGTCTGCTCTTCGCGCCACATGCGCGCCCACAGGTCGGCGCCCGCTTGTGGCGCCCAGCCCTGCGCGACCATCGCCTGGAAACCCAAACGGTCCGCTTCGCGTTCCATGTCCCGCGAGTATTTGAAGATGGCGGCGTAGCCCGCCAGCATGCCCAATTGCGCCACGCCACCAGCGCCGGCGCCGTAGGCCACCATCTGGAACGCGCTGAGCAGCGCGCTGGTGTCCTTCATCCGCCGCCATTGCTTGAGTGAGTGCTGGGCGCGGAAATGCCCGCCCTCATGGCCCAGCACGAACGCAAGCTCCGCCTCGTCGCGGATGCGCAACAGGGCGCCGGTCCAGAACAACATCATGCCGTTCGGGGCCATGCTTGCATTGAACTGCGGCACGTCCATTACATAGGTGCGCAAGTCGCGGCAGTGTTCTGCTGCCACCTTGCACGCCACGTTGCCGATGTAGGCATTGACTGCGGGCTCGCGAACCAGCAGTGGCGAGCGTTTGAGTTCGGTCTCGGCACGTTCCATCGCGTACCAGAGTTCGGACTCGTCGCTGCCGGCTTGCGGCGTGGTACCAGGTGCGTTGTCGCGCAGCGGCGCATTACTCGCGCATCCGCCCAGCAGCATCAGCGCAGACAACAGTGCGGTCATGCGGGAGTTCACCGTGCTGCTCCCGGCTGCGATACGGGTTGCGGCGCGGGGCCACGAATACCTTTGAGCAGGTCGGCGGCGGTGCCGCGCGCGCCTTGCAAGTTACGCAAATCGCCGGTCTGGTCGATCAACAAGTTGTGCCAGACCACCCGTCCTGTACGCAGGTCCACCAGCGACGCAACCCCGATCTGGGTGCCGCCACCAATGTCACCGCCAAGTGCCACCAACCCGATGATGCGCATGGCATTGCGCCCGCCGCTGGCATAGCTGTCGCGAATATAGGTGAACAGGCCGTAGTCGGCGCCGGTCGCTGCACGCAACGCCGAGACCCCGGGTCCCAGGCTCCAGTCGAACTTGCCGTGCTTGTTGCGCAAGGTGCCCGGTCCGTAGCCACGGCTGAACTGGAGGATGCTCATCGACACCGCCTGGCTGAGCAGGGTCATTTGCCGACGGGGGTCATCGGGACCCGCATCGGCCGGCAACATGTAGTCTGGGGCCATGCCGATGCCCTGACGCGCCAGTACCTCGCGTGCGGCCTGCGGATACAGCAGGCGTGCGGTTGTGGTCCAGTTCTGGCGGGGTTCGGCCATGCCCCCGGCGCCGAGCTCGGACAGCTCGATATCGGGTTCGATCAGCGCCACCGAACCCGAGACCGCCAGTGGCCTGCCGGTAGCGTCGGTGGCCGTGCGCACCCGGGTCGATGCGCAGCCGCCAAGCAGTGCCAGCGCGGTTAGCAGCAGCACGCATATCAGCCATCGAGACAGGGGATTCCGAGCGTCCGCGCGGACCGGAAAAAAAAGTGGCTGTGTTAACATTTTGGGCTGTTCTCCCATGTCCCTGGCCGCGTTCTGCGGCATATCCTAGGTTCCCACGATGCCTCAACTCGCCCAGCGGATGGGTCGCGCCAAGCCCAGCGCCATCATGCAGGTCGCCGACAAGGCCAAGCGGCTCAAAGCCGAAGGCCGCGACATCATCAGCTTCTCGATTGGTGTCCCGAACTTCCTTCCTGGGGACCATGTCTATGCGGCAGCGCGTGAAGCGCTCGCGAAAGACAGCGGCCAGTACGGCAGCAACCGCGGCAGCGACGCGCTGCTGGATGCGTTCCTGGCCCACATCGAACAGATCGGCCTGACTGGCTATGGCCGGGTCAACTGCGCCACCGGCATCGGCGCGAAGCACGTCATCTACAACCTGGCCGAGGCGTTGCTGGACGAGGGCGACACCATCGCCTTCCCGGTGCCGTACTGGACCAGCTACCTCGACATCGCCGAGATCGTGAACGCCAAGGTCGACCTGCTGCCGTGCCCGGCGTCGCAGGATTACAAGATGACCCCGGCGCAGTTTGACGCAGCGCTGGCGAAGAAGCCGAAGATATTCCTGTTCAACAATCCGTCCAACCCCACCGGCATGGTCTACACCAAGGCCGAAGTCACCGCGCTGGCCGAGGTGCTGGTGAAGTATCCGGACACCTGGATCATCACCGACGACATCTACAACCGGATGCTGTTCGACGGGCTGGAGTACACCAACTTCGTGCATGCACGGCCGGAACTGCGCGACCGCGTGATCTTCATCGACTCGCTGTCCAAGACCTATGGCATGCCGGGTTGGCGCGTCGGCTTCATGGCTGGGCCGGAGTCAGTGGCGCTAGCGGTGGCGGTGTTGAATTCCAACCACATCACCAACATTCCCGAAATCGTCACGGCTGCCGCGATCGCCGCATTGTGCGGCCCGCAGGACGTGCCGACGCAGAAGAACGCCGAGTTCCAGGCCAAGCGCGACCAGGTCATGGCAGTGATGGATGCGATCCCCGGCATCGTCTGCCCGCGGCCGCAGGGCGCGTTCTACGTGTTCCCGGATATCAGTGCGTATTTCGGCAAGTCGCACAACGGCAGCGTGATCGCCAACGATGTCGAGTTGTGCAATGCGCTGCTGGAAGCCAAGGGCGTGGCTTGCGTGCCGGGTTCGGCATTCGGCGAGCCGCGTGCGCTGCGCATCAGCTACACCTGCCCGACGCCGCAACTGGCGCCTGGGCTCGCCCGCATCCAGGAATTCTTCGCCGAACTGGCCTGAGTCCATTCTT
>JBDSIA010000164.1:0-4628 GCA_039918175.1 Thermomonas sp. | reverse complement strand
GCCCTCGCCTTCAACAGCAGCCACTGCCACTTTGGTGGATGCGGACCCGGTCGCTGAAGCCCGTTCGCCCGCACCGGAAGCCGAGTCGCAAACGCCTATTGCCGATGCTGCCGAAAATGTCGAGCCGGAACCCCTCGTCGAACTCGTCTCGGAATCCATCCCTGACCACGTGGCCGAAGTCTTGCTGGTTGAATCCGCACCAGTCGAGGTCGAAACCATCCAGACAATGGACGCCGGTAGTCGCGCCGAACAACTGCGTGGCCTGTTCGACACCGCGCGGACAAACAGCGACGCAGTCGATGCGCCGCGTGCGGCGAATTCCGAAATCCAGGCTGACGAAACCGAAGAAGCGACCCGCAACGCCTGAGGGAGCTTGAACCGCGTACGCCGTCAATGCACGGCGTACGCCGCATCCACCAGTCCGTACTGAGTGATCAGGCGGGCCAGGGCGATGTTGTCGCGGACGGCAAGTTTTTCGAACAAGCGTGACTTGTGCGTGTTGACCGTCTTCGGGCTCAGGCTGAGATGCTTGGCGATGGCTTCCTGGCGCATGCCCTGGTTGAGCAGCAAGGCCACTTCCATCTCGCGCGGCGTCAACGCATCGAAGGGCGATGCCAGGTTGCCGGTGATACCGGACAGGGCCATGCCTTGGGCGATGGTGTTGGCCAGGTATTTCTTGCCCCGCGACACATCGCGTACCGCCCGCATCAATTCCTCGGCATCGCAGGCCTTGCCCACATAACCCGAGGCACCCGCTTCCAGCAGGCGGCGTGGCATCGGGCCATCCTCCAGCACCGACACCACGATCACCTTGGTGCCGAAGTCGCCGCGTGCCACCCGTTCGGTCACTTCCAGCCCGCTGATCCCGGGCAGATGCAGGTCACACAGGACCACGTCAGGCTTGAGTCTGCGGATCTGAGGCAAAGCATCTTCACCGCTTTCGGCTTCGCCGATGACCTCGATATCGGCTGCCTGCTGCAGCGTGAGGCGCAGCCCGGTTCGCACCAGCGCGTGATCGTCGACGATGTAAACCTTGATACCCATGGAAATTCCCGTTTGCGATGCGTGTGGGAACAAGCTACGCCGCCGACTGACGCCAGCCAAGCTGGGAAAGCCGCACTGCAGGGTAGGAAATGTCCTACACGCGAGGACTGAGCACCAGGTGCAAGGAATTGGCGGAAGCGGTGAGATTCGAACTCACGGTGGGCGCAAACCCACGGCAGTTTTCAAGACTGCTGCCTTAAACCACTCGGCCACGCTTCCGTGGCGCGAATTGTCGCATGACATCCCCATGGTCATGCCCACGACCTTACCCAATCAGAGAAGTCCGTCGAACTCATTGGTTTGGCGACGAAGTATCCCTGCACCAGATCGCAGCCACTTTTGCGCAAGAGATTCCAATCCTCAGCCGTTTCAGCTCCCTCGGCTACAGACGTGATACCCAAGTTGCGTGCCATTTCCAAGCTCGATTCCAGGATCAAGCGGCTTGCCTCCTGGTGTACAGCATGCATCACGAAAGAGTGATCGACTTTCAACTCGGTGAAGGGAATTCGAGACAGTTGTTGCAACGATGAGTAGCCGGTGCCGTAGTCGTCGACGGACAAGCCGAACCCCTTTATTCTTAGTCGCAGCAAATTTTCCAGCACCTGCCCGACACTGTTCATCGCGGCCGATTCGGTGATCTCCAGCGTCATGTGCTTGGTTTCCAGACCTTGATGCGTCACCTGCCATGTAATGGCATCCGCGATGGCAGGATCCTCGAGTAGCTTTGCGGAAATATTCACCGAGACATTGAGATCCAGGCCAGCGTCCCTCCAGGTGCGGCACGCTCGCGCGCTCTTGGCCAGCATGACCCAGGTGAGCTCGGCGATATGACCGGACTCTTCCAGGATTGAGATAAATGCGTGCGGCAGGACAATACCGGAATGGGGATGCCGCCATCGGGCCAGCGCTTCCGCGCCCTTGACGCGCCTTGTCTTCAATTCGACCCTTGGCTGGTAGAAAGGTTCGAATTGTTCCGCTTCCAATCCACTCAGGATCTCTTGCAGGGTAAAGGCGGGAGAACCCTGGGCAGTTTTTTCAGGCCTTGCCCTGACCTGCCAATGCATGGCGATAAGCTCAGCGAAGCGTTGGGACGTCGGTGGCTTCTCGACAATGCCGAGAAGTCGCATTCCGTACGCGGCGCTCATGGTCCCAATGGTCCCGAGGAGCGATTGGTCCAAACCGCTGGTAATGATCAAAGACGCCCTGACCTTGGCTTCGCCAAGCCGGCGGATGAAAGCCATGCCGTCCATCCCGGGCATGTCGATGTCAGTAATGATGACGTCGAACGCCTGCCCAAGCTCGCGCATCACTTCCAGTGCGGAATACCCATCTGCCGCTTCGTGGATCGATCGCACGCCCATGTTCTCGAGCATTTCAACCATCATGCTGCGTTGGAAGGGATGGTCTTCAACTACAAGAAAACTCAGTTCCGGCCACATGCCCGAGTTGCTCCTATACGAGATCGATCGTCCTCACCCGTCGAGTGTTGCATACAACTGTTCCTGTTCAATTCGAAGTGCATCGATCAACCCCGCCAACGCCACGGAACGTTCCTCGCGGCCGGCCTGCTCGATCATGCCACACACCGAAGCCAGGCCAGTCGCACCTATGAACCCGCACGCCCCTTTGATGCGATGCGCCATGTGCGCAACCGCACCCATGTCGCCGTGTTCTACGGCGTCAAGGAGATGCATTACATCCACGTCATTAACTTCGCGGAAGTGGGCAAGCGCGCGCTGCCCGATGGAGATCCCTTCCTTCCGATCAGCAGTTGGGACGGGAACCGGTAGCCACTTGGCTAATTTCTCACGCATTACCTGCAAGCTGATGGGCTTGGCAATGTAATCGTCCATCCCAGCGGCCACGCATTCCTCCACAACACCCGGGATGACGTTGGCACTGCAAGCGATGATCGGTATCCTTGTCCCCGACGATCCGGCTTCGATTTCCCGGATGCGCCGACTGAGGTCGTAACCGCTCATGATCGGCATGTTCAGATCGGTCAGCACAAGCGAGAAGTTGCCCGTCTGCCAGCGTTCAATTGCCACGCTGCCACTTTCGACGTCTTCGGACGCATAACCTAAAGCGTTGATCTGGCTGCGCATCACCATCCGGTTGGTGGGATGGTCGTCGACCACCAAGATGAGCGTACCCGGTTCGATCATTCCTGAATGAAGTCGATCATCACCCGGTTCGTCAGTCATGGGATTCACGTGCACTTGGTCCCTTCCATTGGCTTTGGCGACTTAGCATGCCGCATCGGCCATGCTGAGGACATCGGCAACAGAGTTGCCTCGTCCCCAAACGGGGGAGTGGCGCGATCGAATCGCGCGGCGCGGCGATGCGATCACCTGAGATGAAAAATCCAGTCACCGTTGCCACCAATGTTTGCCAGAAGCGTCATGACTTGCCTACCTTGGCAGGCTTGTCATCACTCGGATACACACCGCGCGGGCACTCGGCGCATTCAAGGCGGGCCGATTCCAGCAACGGGGGCAGCTTTTCCGCGAGAAAATCGATGAAGACCCGCACCGCCGGCAACAGTCCGCGGCGCGAGGGAAACACGGCATGCGCAATACCTTGCGGCAATCGCCATTGAGGCAGGACGACTTCCAGTTCCCCACGCCGCACCGCATCGGCGCAAACCGTTTCCGGCAACAGCGTGATGCCGATGCCGTCGCGCGCCATCGCCTGCATCATCGGGAAATCGAACCCGGTAATCCGCGGCTGCAGTTCGATTCGCCGCACCTCGCCGTCCGGTCCGTGCAGTTCCCAACGCTGGCGCGCCTCGTCTTCACTGATGCTGAGGGTGACGTGTTCGGCGAGTTGTTCCGGCGTGGCTGGGCGGCCGGCCCGTTTCAGATAAGCCGGGCTGGCGACCAGCAATTCCTGGATATGACCGAAGCTGCGCATCACCAGGCTGCCGTCGTCGTCCAGCTTGCTGCGCACGCGCAGGGCGACGTCGATGCCTTCGTTGATCACGTCCACACGACGGTTGCCGACGATCAGTTGCAGCCGCACTTTCGGATACAACGCCATGAATTCCGGCAACAGCTTCGGGAATTGTTGCTGGGCCATCGACACCGGTACGCTGACCCGCACGCTGCCGCGAGGCTCGGCGCTCAGGCGATCCACCGCTTCGCGTGCGGCTTGTGCTTCGGCCAGCATGGACTGCGCATGCCGGTACACACTGTTGCCGACATCGGTCACCGAAAACCGGCGCGTGGAGCGCTGCAACAGGCGTACGCCCAGCTCGGCTTCCAGCGCACTGATGCGGCGGCTCAGGCGCGATTTGGGAATGCCCAGCGCGCGCTCGGCAGCGGCAAACCCGCCGTGGTCGACCACCACGGCGAAGTAATACAGGTCGTTGAGATCGTTCATGCCTCAAGCAATCCGCTCGACGCCGCCCATGTACCCACGCAACGCACTTGGCACTTCGATGCTGCCATCGGCGCTCTGGTAGTTCTCCATCACCGCGATCAGCGCGCGACCGACTGCCACGCCGGATCCGTTGAGCGTATGCACGAGTTCGGGTTTTCCGATAGTCGGATTGCGCCAGCGCGCCTGCATGCGCCTAGCCTGGA
>JBDSIA010000163.1:0-2029 GCA_039918175.1 Thermomonas sp. | reverse complement strand
TTCCGCAACGACGGCCTTCACGGCGTCGCTTTTTGCCATGCCGGGGTGCTCACGGTCGGCTTGAGCGTTTATTGCTGCCATAGTCTGAGCCACCTCTACTTTTGACTCGGCTTCGGTAGGCTCACGGCTCATTGCCTCCTGCTTAAGTGTCTTAACACCATAAAACGCGGCAAGTCCCGCTGCGACCATCAATATCCCTTGTGCACCCTTGTTCATGCGGCTCCCCTAGACATGTTCTGGCTGAGTCTAGCCCCGGTGCCCGTGCTCTGCTTCCCTTAGACCGGACTCCCCTTCGGGTGTGGTGGCCTAGGCCCTGGGGACATGAGTAGGATCGCGCCGCGCCACTCGCCGCCATCGAGGTTTGCCGCGCTTTGGGGTAGGGCTTTGCCTACCCGTGGGGCGGACGCACTGCAGACATGCGCGTTGGCGGGCTACAGGCGGGTTACACGCCACCAGTTGCAGCGCGAAGCGTGTAGCAACTGCGGTGCTAGGGCCGAAAACGAGGCCCAGTAAGGCGTTGTATGGTGGGCCGTGATGGATTCGAACCATCGACCAAAAGATTAAAAGTCTTCTGCTCTACCAACTGAGCTAACGGCCCGCTGAAATTCGCGGTAGATCGCGACCGGCGTTGCACCGGGACGCGCATTCTAACGCAGCTCGCGACTCACGCGTAATGCGTGGGGTCGGCGACGCCGGCGTCGATGAAGCCTTGCGCACGCAGTCGGCAGGCATCGCAATGACCGCAGGCGCGGCCTTCGACGTCGGCGATATAACAACTCACCGTCTGCGAAAAATCCACGCCCAGGCGCAACCCTTCGCGAACGATGGCGTCCTTGCCCATCCGCATCAGCGGGGCATGCACGCGGAAGCGGCTGCCTTCCACACCGGCCTTGGTGGCCAGGTTGGCAAGTTGTTCGAAGCTGGCGATGAATTCCGGCCGGCAATCCGGGTAGCCGGAATAGTCCACCGCATTGACCCCGCAGAAGATGTCGGTGGAGCCCAGCACCTCCGCCCAGCCCAGCGCCACGGACAACATGATGGTGTTGCGCGCGGGGACGTAGGTGCTGGGAATGCCGTCGCCGATGACATGGCCGTCACTGTCGTCTGGCACTTTGATCGCATCGTCGGTCAGCGCTGATCCACCAATGCTGCGCAGGTCCACCACCACGGTCTTGTGCGCGACTGCGGCGAGCGCCTGGGACACGCGATCGGCGGCGTCCAGTTCCGAGGTATGCCGCTGGCCATAGCGCACACTCAGTGCATGCACATCGAAGCCGGCTTCGCGGGCAATGGCCAGTACGACGGCCGAGTCCATGCCGCCGGAGACCAGCACGACTGCGGGCTTGTTGACCGAAGTACTCATCGGCCGGGTTCGTCGTTCCACAGCAGTTTGTGCAGCTGCATCTGGAAGCGCACCGGCAGGCGGTCGGCAACGATCCAGTCGGCAAGGTCGCGCGGTGCGAGCTCGTCCTTGCTCGGCGAGAACAGCACGTCACAGATTTCATTGAGGCGATGTTCGGCAACGATGCCGCATGCCCAGTCGTAGTCTTCGCGGCCGCACAGCACGAACTTGACCTGATCGTGCGCGGTCAGCAGTGCAAGATTGCTCCACAGGTTGCGCGCGACTTCGGCCGAACCTGGCGTCTTGATGTCGAGGACCCGACTGACCCGCGGGTCGACTTCACTGATGTCGATTGCGCCCGAGGTTTCCAGCGACACCTGATAGCCGGCATCGCACAGCTTCGCCAGCAGGCCGATGCAGCGCTTCTGGGCGAGCGGTTCGCCACCGGTCACGCAGACATGGTGCACGCCATGTGCAGCGACCTCATGCAGCAGGTCGTCGATGCCGCGCCACTGACCACCGTGGAAGGCGTAGGCGGTATCGCAGTACTGGCAGCGCAGCGGGCAACCGGTCAGGCGCACGAAGACGGTCGGCCAGCCGGCATCGCGGGCCTCGCCCTGCAGGGACAGGAAGACCTCGGTGATTCGCAGGCGATCCGGGGCGAGGTTGGTAGCCACAGGCTTTGCG
>JBDSIA010000162.1:0-5471 GCA_039918175.1 Thermomonas sp. | reverse complement strand
GGACCACATCGCAGCCATGCCGGCGCAGGAAGTCCAGTTGCGCGGCGGTTTCCACGCCTTCGGCAACGACGTTCAAGCCAAGCGAATGGGCCATTGCGATCACTGTGGTGGTGATCGCGGCGTCCTCGCTGTCGTTGGGGCCGCCTAGATCGTCGATGAACGCCTTGTCGATTTTCAGGGTGGTGATCGGCAACCTGCGCAGGTAAGCCAGCGAGGAATAACCGGTGCCGAAGTCATCAACCGCGATCGCCACGCCGAGCGTGCGGAACGTCTGCAGGCGTTCCTCCGCGAGCTGTGCATTGGCCATCAACACGCTTTCAGTGATCTCGATCTCCAGGTGGCGGGCCTCCACGCCGGTTTCGCGCAGGATGCGCTCCACGGTGCGCGGCAGGTCACTGCGCAGCAATTGCACCGCCGACACGTTGATGGCCATGATCATGTCGTGGAAGCCGGCCCGGTGCCAGTCGGCAAGTGTGTTGCAGGCCTCGCGAAATACCCATTCACCGATCGCCACGATCATCCCGCTTTCCTCGGCCAGCGGGATGAACTGGTCGGGCATCACTTCGCCATGCTCGACGCTATCCCAGCGCAGCAATGCCTCGACCCGGTGGATGCCGCCGTCGGCCAGGCTCAGTTGTGGCTGGTAGAGCAGGCGTAATTCGCCGCGATCCTCCACCCGGCGCAACCCGGCAAGCAAGCCAGCGCGCCTGCGGGTATGGCTGTCCATATATTCGGTGTAGCGCATGTAGGTATGCCGGCCGGCAGCCTTGGCCTGGTACATCGCTGTGTCCGCATGCTTGAGTAGGTCAGTCGGCACCTGCGCGTGCTCGGGATACAGGCTGATCCCGATCGACGGCGTGACCACGATCTCTTGGCGGTCTTCGAGCATCAGGGGTTCGTCGAACGCATCGATCACGCGTTGTGCGCACTGATCAGCTTCGTCGCCGTGTGCCAGGTCTTCAAGCAGCACGGTGAACTCGTCGCCGCCGATCCTGGCCACCGTATGCGAGTCGCCCGTTGCCTGTTGCAGGCGTTGTGCGGCCAT
This sequence comes from Thermomonas sp., assembly GCA_039918175.1. Taxonomy (GTDB): domain Bacteria; phylum Pseudomonadota; class Gammaproteobacteria; order Xanthomonadales; family Xanthomonadaceae; genus Thermomonas. The sequence goes on along the minus strand of JBDSIA010000162.1, from coordinate 4,426 downwards.
CCGCAGGATGCGGTCGCCGGTGGCGTGGCCCAAGGTGTCATTGATGTCCTTGAAGCGGTCCAGGTCGAGGAACAGCAATGCCACGCAGGTACCCTGGCGGCGGGCGCGCACGATCGCCCGCGACAGGCGCTCGGCAAGCAGGGTCCGGTTCGGCAGGTTGGTGAGCGTGTCGTAATTGGCCAAGTAGCGAAGTTCCTGCTCGATCCGGCGGCGGTCGGTGATGTCGGAGGCGACCAGCACGTACATCCGGCGCTGGGTGACCGGCTCCTGGATCGCATGGGCCTGGAGCGAGCACAGGAATTCGTGGCCATCCTTGCGTCGCTGCCACATCTCCCCGCTCCAGTGGCCCTGTTCTGAAATCGCTGCCCGCGACTGCTCGTAGAAGGTCGCGTCATGCTGGTCGCTGTTGAGCATGCCCGAATCCTTCCCCAACACATCCGCTGGCTCATAGCCGCTCATCCGCGTGAATGCGGGATTGACGGTCACGAACTGGAACTGGTCGTCGACCACTACCACCGCCTCAACCATGTCATGCATGACTTCGGCCGCGATGCGGCGTTCGCGTTCCTGCTCGCGACCAACGGTGACATCGCGGGCGGTACCCGCGATGCGGATGATCCGGCCTGCATCGTTGCGCGCCACCGCGCGACCACGCGCACGCATCCATAGCCACTCGCCCTGTTCGTCGCGGATGCGATGTTCTGACAGGAACATCGGCGCATCGCCGCGGAGATACTGCTGCAGTCGCTTGAGTACCAGCGGCAGGTCATCGGGATGGATCTGGTGATCCTGGTCCAGGTTGAGATGCTGGTTGAGGTCGTCGCTGCGCCCGGGTTCGATCTGGGTGCTCTCCAGTTCGTGCCGTTCCAGGTCGTACTGCCAGTACATCTCGTTGGACGCCCATAACGAGAGTCGCAGCCGCTGTTCGCGCTCGCGCAATGCGCGCAGGTGCTGGCGCTGTTCCTGTTCACGCCGCCGATGGCCTGCCAGCAGCATGCCGGTCAACAGCAGTACGAGCAGCGCAGCCAGCAGGGCGAGGAGGAGCATCCAACCAGTTTAGACATGCTCGCATGGGCCTCACAACTATTGATGAGGTCTGAGCCCTGCATCGGCGAAATCACTGGTTGCTACACTTGCGCTTCCCGCAATCAAGAGCAGCCGCGTGAGCGAGAACGAATTGCCGGAGTGGACCGATGTCGCCAGTGCCGCGGATGGCTTCTCATTGGCCAGCACGCCCGCGGAATTGCATGGCGCGCTATGCGGCTGGCTGGCGGCTGGGGGCGCGGACGTGCCGGCATGGCCGGCTCTGGTGATGGCCGACGATTCATTGCCCGCCCCGGCGCAGGATGATCCGCTGGATTGCTTGCGCAGCGCCAGCGTATCGCAACTGGGAGATACCGACTTCGGCTTCCAGTTGCTGTTGCCCGACGACAGCGTGCCGGTCGTCGATCGTGCCGCTGCGATGTTCGATTGGTGCCGTGCGTTCCTGGGCGGGTTCGGCTTGGCGGTTGCCGACAAGAAGTTGTCGGAGGATGCCGAGGAAGCCCTTGGCGACATCGCCAACCTGGCTGCGGCGCGGGTCGATGACGTGGATCCGGAAGGCGACGAGGAATCGCTGGCCGAGATCGAGGAGTACCTGCGGATGGCGGTGTTGCTGCTGCATGCCGATTGCACGCTGGGTCCGCGCCACCGCCAACGCCTGCACTGAGATGGGGGTGACGGTTGCCGAACGCCGGGTGCTGTCGCGACGCCGCCGGCAGTTGATGCAGGCGGCGGGCGACGGCGCGATCCTGATCCTGGCGGCCGCGCCCGAGCGCATCCGCAGCCGCGACACCTATCACCCGTATCGCCAGGATTCCGATTTCTGGTACTTGTCCGGGTTCGCCGAACCCGATGCGGTGCTGGTGCTGGTGCCCGGCCGCAAGCATGGCGAGTCGATCCTGTTCTGCCGCGAGCGCGACCCGGAACGCGAAGCCTGGGATGGCCCGCAACTGGGGCCGGAAGGCGCAGTTGATGTACTGGGCATCGACGATGCGTATCCGATAGGCGATATCGACGACATCCTGCCCGGACTGCTGGAAGGCCGGGCCCGGGTGCATTACCACCTGGGGCGCGATGCCGAGTTCGACCTCAAGCTGATCGGCTGGCTCAATCGGGTGCGTGCGCAAGTCCGGCAAGGCGCACAGCCGCCTTACGAGTTCCTGGCGCTGGGCCACCTGCTGGACGAGATGCGTCTGTTCAAGGCGGCCGACGAGTTGAAGCTGATGCAACGCGCCGCTGATATCAGTGTGCTTGCGCACCGCGCGTCCATGCTCGCAGCACGCGCCGGCATCCACGAGTACGAACTGCAAGCCGAAGTGGAATACGTGTTCCGCATGCACGACGCGCAGCCAGCGTATTCCAGCATCGTCGGCGCTGGCGCAAACGCCTGCGTGCTGCATTATCGCGACAACAACGCGAAGTCCCGCGATGGCGATCTGGTGTTGATCGATGCCGGTGCCGAGTACCGCAATTACGCGTCCGACATCACCCGCACCTTTCCGGTCAATGGTCGCTTCAGCAAGCAGCAGCGGGCCCTGCACGACTTGGTATGCGCTGCGCAGGATGCAGCACTGACGCAGGCACGACCTGGCATCGCGTATGAAGCGGGTCATGCAGCAGCGGTGGAAACCCTGACCGACGGCTTGCTTTCATTGGGGTTGTTGAAAGGACGGTTGAAACCTGCGATCGCCGCGGGCGATTACAAGCGCTTCTATCGCCACAAGACCGGGCATTGGCTGGGCATGGATGTGCACGATGTCGGCGAATACCGCATTGATGGCCAGTCGCGCCTGCTCGAGCCGGGTATGGTGTTCACCATTGAACCCGGCCTGTATGTCGCGCCCGACGACGCCAGCGTGGCGGCGAAATGGCGCGGCATCGGGATTCGCATCGAGGATGACGTGCTGATCACCGCCATCGGCCATCGCGTGCTGACCTATGCCCTCGAGCGCAGCGCCGACCAGGTCGAGGCTTTGATGGCAGCGGGTTGATCCGCTTCCACCGCTTGATTGCCCTTATGCCGCGAAGGCCTCACGCGTGAGGTTGAGCGGTTCGGCGTCGGTGCAGGTGACTTCATCTTCTATGCGGATGCCGCCGTACGGCTTGAATGCCTCCACGCGTGTCCAATCCACACTGTCGCCGAGGCCTTTCTGCTTGAGTTCATCCAGCAGCATGTCGATGAAATACAGACCGGGTTCAATGGTGACCACCATGCCCGGCTGCAAGACCCGGGTCATGCGTAAATAGGGATGGTTTTCGGGTTTGTCGATCGCGCCACCACGGTCACTGGCGGCGAACCCGGCGACGTCGTGTACCTGCAGGCCGATGCCATGGCCGATGCCGTGCGGGAAGAAGGCGCTGGAGACCCCGGTTTCGACGGCGGTTTCGGCGGGAACAGTAATCACACCGAAATCCTTGAGCACACCGGCCAACGCCATGTGCGCATCCAAGTGCAGCTGTTTGTAGTCGAAGCCGGCGCGCACGTTGGCGCACATCCTGAGTTGCGCGGCATCAACCGCCTGGATCATCGCGGCGAAGTCGTCATCGAGCGCCGAATAGGTGCGGGTGATGTCGCAGGCGTAGCCACCGAAGCTGGCACCTGCATCGATCAGGAAACTGCGGATCGGCTTGGGCGGCAGGCGGTCGCGGTCGGTGTAATGCAGTACGGCGCCATGTTCGTTGAGGGCAATGATGTTGCCGTAAGGCAGGTCATTGGCGTCCTGTCCCGCGGCCTGGCAATAGGCCAGGTGGATGCCGAACTCGCTGGATCCGGCGCGGAACGCGCGCTCGGCGGCGCGATGCGCGCGCACCCCGATGCTTTGGCTTTGCCGCATCATCTCGATTTCGTACGGCGTCTTGAACGCACGCTGGTAGTCCAGGTAAGCCAGGACCGGCTGCGGATTGTTGGGGACGTAGCTGCCCACGGCGCTTTGCACTTCACCCAGGATCGCGCAACGCGCCGCGTCCTTCGGCAGGTGCTGCAAGGCTTCTTCGGGGGTGTGGATGATGACGATGTCGAAATGCTCGACCCAGTAGCCACTGGGTGCTTCCGGCACCACGTGCCAATAATCGTGCGGCTGCATGAACAGCAGTTTCGGCCGCTGGCCCGGGGAGATCACCAGCCAGCTGCCAGGCGCGCGGGTGACCGGCAGCCACGCCTTGAACTGCGGGTTCACCACATAGGGGTAGTCGCGGTCATCGAAGACTTGATAGAGCAATGTCCCGCTGGGAATGAGCAAATGCTCGAAACCGCCGCGCTCCAGCGCAACCGCCGCGCGCGCGTGCAGCACGTCGAGGTGTTGCGCGTACAGACTCGCCAATTCCGGGCTATTCATGCGGCGTTTCTCGGGAGGCAAGCTTGGATTTTGACGGATTCCGCCACATG
>JBDSIA010000161.1:0-3176 GCA_039918175.1 Thermomonas sp. | reverse complement strand
CGCTCGCCATCGGTCCGGTCCAGGTGCTTGATGCCGACGGTAACGCCCGCAAGTAAACCTCGTCAGCCACCGATGCGCGTCGTGATGACGGCAACCATTAAGACGCACCGGGCCACAATCCGGTGCGTTTTGTTTTCAAGGGGATCCCGATGCGCCTGTTGCCCGTTTTCGCCGCCACCGTCCTGCTAGCCGGGTTGCCCGCTTGCACCTTCGTGCACATGGCGCCTGGCGCCAGCGCTGTAAAAGTGCTGGCCGCCGCGCCGACCGACTGTGAAAAACGCGGCGAGGTCGCGGTGTCGGTCAAGGACCGGCTGGGGCCATACGCGCGCAGCGAGGCCCAGGTTCGCGATGAACTTGAAACTCTGGCCCGTAATGAGGCCCCCGACCTGTCCGCTGACAGCATCAGCCCGTTGACCCGCCCCAACGACGGCGAACAGCGCTGGGCGATGTGGCGTTGCGGACACTGAACCGCCCGATGCAGCTTGCACCGGCGAATGAGCGGCCGTCGACATAAGCAGTTATTGTGTGCGTTCCTGTGTCTGGATTGCCTGCATCATGCTGTTCCAACATGTCGCCATCGCCGGCCTGGCCCACGTGGACGCCCCGCGCCGGCTCAGCTCGGATGAGATCAATGCGCGCCTGAAGCCAACCCTGGACCGCTTGGGGATCCGTACCGACGTGCTCAAGGACATCGCCGGCATCCATGCCCGGCGCTTGTGGGACGAGGGCGTGCAAGCCTCCGACGCGGCCACCCTGGCTGGCGTCAAAGCATTGGCCGATGCCGGCATCGACCCGGCGCGGCTCGGCCTGCTGGTGTCGACTTCGGTCAGCCGCGACTATCTGGAGCCATCCACTGCCAGCATTGTCAGCGGCAACCTGCAACTGCCCGACACCTGCCAGAACTTCGACGTCGCCAATGCCTGCCTGGCTTTCATCAACGGCATGGACATCGCCGCGCGCATGATCGAGCGCGGCGAGATCGAATACGCCCTGATCGTGGATGGTGAAACGGCCGACCTTGCCTACGACAAGACCATGGCACGCATGCTCGCCGATGACATCACTGAGGAGCAGTTTCGCAGCGAACTGGCGACGTTGACCCTGGGTTCCGGCGCCGCCGGCATGGTCATGGCCCGCGCCGAGCTGGCTCCGGGTGCGCCGCGCTACCGGGGCGGCGTGACCCGCGCCGCTACCCAGTGGAACCATCTGTGCCGCGGCAACCTGGACCGCATGGTCACGGACACCCGCATGCTGCTGATCGAAGGCGTCAAGCTGGCCGAGAAGACCTTCGCCGCCGCCAAACTTGCGCTGGGCTGGGTGGTGGAAGAGCTGGACGAATTCGTGATCCATCAGGTCAGTCAGGTGCATACCGCTGCCTTCACCAAGGCGATCGGCATAGATCCGCGCAAAGTCCTGACTATTTTCGGCGAATACGGCAATATCGGGCCAGCATCGGTGCCGATCGTGCTGTCAAAACTCCGCGAAATGGGCCGCTTGAAAAAAGGCGATCGCGTCGCCTTGCTGGGCAGTGGCTCCGGCTTGAACTGCTCGATGGCGGAAGTAGTCTGGTGACGCAGCGCGCGTAATGGATGCGGCGCGCTTTCCCGATTACCCGTTCAGCCCGCAGCACTTCGACGTGCGACCCGGCATCGCGATGTCGTATCTGGACGAAGGTCCCGTGTCCTATGACGGCAGCGACGCCGAAGTCATCGTCATGCTGCACGGCAATCCGTCCTGGAGCTTCTACTGGCGGCACCTGGTCACCGGGCTTGCGGATCGCTACAGGTGCATCGTGCCCGACCACGTCGGCATGGGGCTGTCGGACAAGCCCGATGACGCGCCGAGCGCGTCGCCGCAATACGACTACACCCTGCAATCGCGGATCGATGATCTCGACGCATTACTGACCCATCTCGATATCACCGGGCCGGTGACGCTGGCGGTGCACGACTGGGGCGGCATGATCGGCTTCGGCTGGGCGCTGCGCGACCCGGCGCGTGTGCGCCGGTTGCTCATCACCAATACCTCGAGCTTCCCATTGCCTGCATCCAAGCGCTTTCCGAAACGCATCGCGATGGGCCGGCATTCACGCTTCGGGGGTTGGCTGATTCGCCGCTTCAACCTGTTCGCGCGCGGCGCGGCATGGATGGGCACCACGCGCTCGCTATCGCGCGACGTGCGTGCCGCCTATGCCGGCGTGTATGACGGCTGGGACAAAGCGATCGGCACGCTGCGTTTCATGCAGGACATTCCGCTGGATGACGGCGACCGCGCCTGGCCGCTGGTCGATGCTGCTGCACGGCAGTTGCCGAATTACGCGGATCGTCCGGCGTTCATCGGCTGGGGCCTGCGCGATTTCGTGTTCGACCGGCATTTCCTCGATGGCTTCAGCAAAGCGTTGCCGAACGCCGAAGTGCATGCGTTCGCCGATGCCAATCATTACGTGCTGGAAGACAAACACGAAGTGCTGGTGCCAATGATCCGCAGCTTTCTGGACGCCAATCCACCCTGAAGTCGCCGCCCTCGGGTGACAATAACCGCATGACCAACGCCTGCAACATTGCAGCCGCATTGCCGACCTTGGCTCGGGAACGCCCCGACCAGGTCGCGATGCGTTGCCCGGGTCGCAATGGTCGCTATGAGGTCGAATTGACTTACGGGCAACTGGATACGCGCAGCGATGCGATTGCTGCAGGGCTGGTCAAGCGCGGCATCGTCGTAGGCTCGCGCACGGTAGTGATGGTGCGGCCCACGCCGGAATTCTTCCTGCTGATGTTCGCGCTGTTCAAGATCGGTGCGGTGCCGGTGCTGGTCGATCCCGGCATCGACAAGCGCGCACTCAGGCAATGCCTTGACGAAGCCGCGCCCGAGGCCTTCATCGGCATTCCGTTGGCGATGCTGGCCAAGGCCCTGCTGGGCTGGGCGAAGTCGGCACGCACGCGCATCACTACCGGCGCACATGCCTGGCTGGCTGATGCCACGCTCGCCGACATCGAGCGCGATGGCGGTGATGCCGGGCCGCAACTTGCGGATAGCCAGCCGGACGATATCGCCGCGATCCTGTTCACCAGCGGCAGTACCGGCGTGCCAAAAGGTGTGGTGTATCGCCATCGGCATTTCGTGGCACAAATCGCGATGCTGGGCGATGCGTTCGGCATCCAGCCCGGTGGCATCGA
>JBDSIA010000160.1:0-7487 GCA_039918175.1 Thermomonas sp. | reverse complement strand
TGGAAGATCTCGTTGCGCTTCTTTTCGCCACCGCTGAAACCTTCATTGAGGCCGCGGTGTAGCAACTCGTCCTTGAGATCAAGCACGGCGAGTTTCGCGCGTACGCGCTTGAGGAACTGCATTGAATCCAGTTCCGGCTCGCCGCGCGCCTTGCGCTGTGCATTGAGCGCAGCACGCAGGAAATAAGTGTTGTTCACTCCGGGGATTTCCACCGGGTACTGGAAGGCCAGGAACACGCCGGCGGCGGCGCGCTCCTCGGGCTCCAGCGTCAACAGATCGCGGCCTTCGAATTCAACGCTGCCCGCGGTGACGTCATAGCCCTCGCGGCCAGCAAGGATATTGCCCAGCGTGGACTTGCCTGCACCATTCGGGCCCATGATCGCGTGCACTTGTCCGGGCTGCACATCAAGCGAGAGGCCCTTGAGGATTTCGCGTCCGCCAATCGAGGCGTGGAGGTTGTCGATCTTCAGCATATGCAGGTCATCAAGGTTGGTAGAGCCACGCACTGCGGCTCGGATGAATGTCAGGGCCGTAGCCGCCCGCGATCAGGACGCTGCCGTCGAGCAGGGGCGTGGCGGTGGTGAATGAAAGATCCGTGCCCAGCGAGCCGTCGCCGGAGGTGAACCGGGCGGCGCGGCTATCGAGCAGTTCGGGTATCCGGCCACTTCCCGCGACCAGGAAACGACCATCACGCAGACGCACCACCGCGTCCAGGAATTTGTAGCGTCCGTCCTGCATGGCAGGACCTGGCCGCGTGCTTGCATCACGCGCGCTCCAGCGCTCGCTATCCCGATATTGCTGGCTGGCCTCATCAACCCCAGCACCTCCGATCAGCAACACGTCGTTGCCCACTCGTAACGCGGCGTGTTTGTGCCGAGCTTTTTGCAGATGGCCAGCCGGCATGAACCGCCCAGTTGCCGGATCGAATAGCTCGATGCTGTCGAGCAGGATCCCGCGGGCGGAAGATCCTCCTGCAATCAATACCCGTCCATCTGCCAAAAGGGTGGCGGTATGCGACATGCGCGGCGTCGACATCGCGCCGGCATCATGCGATTTACCGGTGCGTGGATCGTAAACCTCCACGCTGGCAAGCCGCCGCATCGCGCCGCTGTAGCCGCCGGCTACAAGGATGTTGCCGTCCGCAAGCGGTGTCGCGCTGAAGCCGTCGCGCGCGTGCAGCAACTTGCCCTGGCGCACGAAGCGGCCACTCGTCGGGTCATATGCCTCCACGACATCACTGGCGTCATCGGCGGTCCAGCCACCAATCAAAACGACTTGGTCGTTGCGCAGCCGCAGCGCCCGATGGCCCACGCGTGGCTGTACCAGGGAACCCGTGGACGTGAAGGTTTTCATGCGGGGATCGAACAGCAACGCATCGCCACTGATCCCTTCCTCGCAACCGTTGGTGTGGCAACCCCCCGCGAGGAGCACCCGACCGTCGCGAAGCAGGGACGCCGAATGTGCGGCGCGTGGTTGCGGCATGTCGGACAGCGATTGCAATCCAGTTGACTGAATTGCATGTTTCGCGGCGAAAGCGATGCCACACAGAGCCATCACTGACACCAAGCTCGACAGGAGCAAACCGCGTTTCATCCGACCGCGCCTTCCAGCGACACGTCCAGCAGCTTCTTGGCTTCCACCGCGAACTCCATCGGCAGTTCGCGAAAGACCGACTTGCAGAAGCCATCAACGATCATCGAGACCGCGTCTTCCTGGCCGAGACCGCGGCTGCGGCAATAGAACAGCTGGTCGTCGCTGATTTTAGACGTTGTCGCCTCGTGCTCGACGATCGCACCGGGATTCTTCACTTCGATGTAGGGGAAGGTATGCGCGCCGCATTGCTTGCCGATCAGCAGGGAGTCGCACTGGGTGTGGTTGCGCGCGCCGTCGGCGCTTGAAGCCACTTTCACCAATCCGCGATACGAATTCTGGCCGTGGCCGGCGCTGATGCCCTTGCTGACGATCTTCGACTTGGTGCGCTTGCCGATGTGGATCATCTTGGTGCCGGTATCGGCTTGCTGGCGATGGTGGGTCAGCGCGACCGAATGGAACTCGCCGACGCTGTCGTCGCCGAGCAGCACGCAACTTGGGTATTTCCAGGTGATCGCTGAGCCGGTCTCGACCTGGGTCCAGGTCACCTTGCTGCGCGCGCCACGGCATTCGGCGCGCTTGGTCACGAAGTTGTAGATGCCGCCGACGCCGTTTTCATCACCCGGGTACCAGTTTTGCACCGTCGAATACTTGATCTCGGCATCGTCCAACGCGACCAGTTCCACCACCGCGGCATGCAGCTGATTTTCGTCGCGCATCGGCGCGGTGCAGCCTTCCAGGTACGAAACGTAGGCGCCATCCTCGCAGATAATCAGGGTGCGTTCGAACTGGCCGGTGTGGCCCGCATTGATGCGGAAGTAGGTACTCAATTCCATCGGGCAACGCACGCCCTTGGGGATGAACACGAAGCTTCCGTCGGAAAAAACGGCGGAGTTGAGCGCGGCGAAATAGTTGTCGCCGGTCGGCACCACGCTGCCCAAGTATTTCTGGACTAGTTCCGGATACTCGCGCACCGCCTCGCTCATCGAGCAGAACACCACGCCTTTTTCCGCAAGTTCCTTGCGGTAGGTGGTGCCCACGCTCACTGAATCGAACACCGCATCGACCGCGACACCGGCGAGCCTGGCGCGCTCATGCAGCGGCACGCCGAGCTTCTCGTAGGTGTCCAGCAGTTCTTGCGGAACTTCATCCAGCGATGCGTACTTGGCTTTCGGCGCGCTGTAGTAGCTCAGCGCCTGCAGGTCGATCGCGGCGATCTTGAGCTTGGCCCAATCCGGCATCGGCATGGTCAAGAAATGTTTGTAGGCGGCCAACCGCCAGTCGGTCATCCACTCCGGCTCTTCCTTGATCGCCGACAGCGCGCGGATGATGTCTTCCGACAAACCGGGTGGTAGCGAATCGGATTCGATCTCGGTAATGAAGCCGGCCTCGTACTTGCGACCAAGCTGGGCGTGAATCTGGGCGTTTTCGTTGTTCATGGCATTGACCTCAAGCGCTGGCCAGCTGCATGGCGATCCGACGTGACGGAACTGGCAGTGCGGGCGGTGGTGCCAGCATCTGCGCCAGGCTGACCCCGCGCAGGGCATCGGCGACCACGTCATTTATGCGCCGCCAGTTGGCGCGTACGCCGCAACTGTGCTCGATGCCGCATTGGCCGGCATGCACGCTGCACTCGGTCATGCCAAGCGGGCCTTCCATCGCCTCGACTATTTCGACCAGGCTGATTGTTTCAGCGGCGCGGGCCAAGCGGTAACCGCCGTTGGCACCACGGAAGCTTTCCACCAGTCCGGCCTGGGCCAGTGGCTTGAGCAGTTTGGCCACGGTTGGCGCTTCCAGCCCGGCCTGGTCGGCCAATTCCGGTGCGCTCAGCACGGCATCGGGACGCGCCGCGAGCGCAGTCAGGACGACCGTGGCGTAATCAGTGAGCTTGGTGACGCGTAGCATGGCTCGAACCTCGGAACATCTCGAAAGCGTACCGGAATTGTACGGTTTCGAGCGCCGAAGACCAAGCGCGTGGTTCAGCTGGAGGTGGGAGGATCCGCCGGTGGTGGCCCGGACGGCAATACCAACTGCCAGTGGGGTGCGGGGGGTGTCTGTCCAGGAGGCAGGTAGGCGGGAGCGGGTTGTCCGGCGGGTCCCAGCGACTTGATGAACGCGAAGACTGCGCGGCGATCGTCTTCATGCATTGCCCGGAGCTGGAAGTCCGGCATGATCGGCCGGGTGTGCAATTCGCCGGAATATTTCATCCAGGCAGTTTCGTCCATGTCGGCAAGCTTCAGCCGCAGGTTGGCTGGATAAGTGGTTCCCCAGGGGCCGCTGAAGCCGATGACGTCGCCGGTCAGCCATTGGTCCTTGGGCACGTCACCGCTCTTTTCGCCATAGCCTGGCGTGTGACAGTCATTGCAGCCGCCCATACTGATCAGGTATTCACCCCGGGCCAGGAGTTCTGCATCGGAGGACGCATGGGGGGCGGCGGGTGCAGCCGGAGGTGGGTTGGCGGAACACGCGGCAAGCGCCAGCGCGCTTGCGGCGACCAGCAACCTCGTGAGCTTTACTGTGGTTCGGACGGCCATGGTGGCGACTCTAGTGGGATACACCGGATAAAAACGCATGCCCCGGCTGGATCCGGCCACAGGGGCCCAAGGCGAGCCGCGATTCCCTCAAAGGATCTCGTCCTCGTCCTCCAGCAGCTGTGGTTCGAGGCGGATGTTCAGCCGCGCGCCTTCCTTCACCGCATCCAGGTTGCGGATCGTGGCGATGTGGAACAGCGCATCGCCTTGGTTGACCGCGGGCACATTGGTGCGACCGATGATCAGGCCGGCAAGTGGCGAGCGCACCTCGCGCTGGGTTTCGCCAAACGGGTCCGCGATCACCCCGATCAGGTCGTCGGCTGCCACATGGTGGCCAATCGTGCGGTAGGCACGAAAAATGCCGCCATCGCTGGCACGCAGCCACTGGCTCTGATCGGAGATCAGCACCTCGGACGGAGCGCTAGTCGTCTGCTTGCGGCGTCGCAGCATGCCCAGGCTGGTCATCGCGCGCATCACACCTTGCACGCCGACCCGAATCGAAACCTCATCGAAGCGCAGTGCCTCGCCGCATTCATAGACGATCACCGGGACCCCACGCGCCGCAGCCGCATCGCGCAAGGACCCCTGTCGCAGGGCGGCATGCTTGAGCAAGGGTGGTGCGAACGCCATGGCCATCTGCAGCGCGCGCTCATCGGTGGTGTCAACCCTGATTTGCGGCAGGTTGGAGCGGTTGATCGCCGCGGTATGCAAGTCGATGCCGACATCGGAGCGGCCCACGACCTGACTCAGGAACAGATGCGCCAACTGCGCCGCCAGCGAGCCGTTGGCATTGCCTGGAAACGAGCGATTGAGGTCACGGCGATCGGGCAGGTAGCGGCTGTGGCCGATGAACCCGAAGGCATTGACGATCGGCACCATCAGCGCTGTGCCGGCGATATCGTTGAGCACCTTGCCGGACAGCAGCCTGCGCACGATCTCCACGCCCACCACTTCGTCGCCATGTATCGCGGCACTGACGAACATGGTCGGGCCCTCGCGCTTGCCGTGCGCGACGTGGATCGGCAGGTTCATCGGCGTGTGGTTGGACATCACGCTGAGCGGCAAGCTGACGTTCTGCCGCTCGCCTGGCGCAATCGAGATGCCGCCGATTTCGAAGGGCGCGCGGGCCAAGGCGTCAGCCCTTCCCGCGGGTGCGGGTCTTGCCGGCCTTGGCATGTTTCTCGATGAATTCGATGATCATTTCCGCTACCGGTACCCCAGTCGCCTTCTCGATGCCTTCAAGGCCCGGCGAGGAGTTGACCTCCATCACCACTGGCCCGTGGTTGGAGCGCAGCATGTCCACGCCGCAGACGCTCAGGCCAAGCGCCTTTGCAGAACCAATCGCAGTCGCGCGTTCCTGCGGCGTGATCTTGATCGGGATCGCCGAGCCGCCGCGATGCAGGTTGGAACGGAAGTCGCCTTCCTTGCCGCGGCGCATCATCGATGCCACAACCCTTTCGCCGATCACCAGGCAGCGGATGTCTTCGGCATTGGCTTCCTTGACGAATTCCTGCACCAGGATATTGGTGTTCACGCCGCCGAAGGCCTGGATAATGCTTTCGGCCGCCTTCGGGGTTTCGCCGAGCACGACGCCAATGCCTTGGGTGCCCTCGAGCAGTTTGATGATCACCGGCGCGCCGCCAATGATTTTCAGAATGTGTTCGGCGTTGGAGGTCTTGTGGGCGAATACCGTGACCGGCAGGCCGATGCCTTCGCGTGATAGCAATTGCAGGCTGCGCAGCTTGTCGCGCGAGCGCGAGATGCCGACCGATTCATTGACGGTGTACACGCCCATCATCTCGAACTGACGCACCACCGCGGTGCCGAAGAAGGTGACCGAGGCGCCGATACGCGGGATCACCGCATCGATCCCGCTGAGCTTGCGTCCGTTGTAGTGGATCGCCGGACGGTGCGAGGCCACGTCGATATAGCAGCGGATGTGGTTGATCGCCTCGATTTCGTGGCCGCGCGCCTCCGCGGCCTCGATCAGGCGCTTGTGTGAGTAAAGGTCTGGGTTGCGGCAGAGCAGCGCAATCTTCATATGCAGTCTCCGGTTTGGGTCGTCCAGCGTTGGTCAGCGCTGGGACAACTGATACGAGCGGGTGGGGTCGACCAGCAAGCGGCGGCGCAGTGCCTCACGCCCGATCAGCAGGCGAAAGCCCATCTGGTCGCGATCGGCCAGGCTAAGGTCCATGGAAAAGGACGTGTCCCCGATGCAGGCTTCGGTGCGGATCACGTAGCGCAGTTGCTGGTGGCCGCTGGAACTGGTGATCAGCCGTTGGCCAAGCAAGGGTGCCCGGCACTGCACCGCCGGGTGCGCCTGACGTTGCACCGGATGGATGGCGAAGGCAAGCCACGGCGCGCCATCGACCTCAAATGGCTCAAGTTCATACGCATGTAGCGCGGAAGTGCGGGCGCCGGTGTCCAGCTTGGCCTTGATCGGCTGCGTCAGCAGCCCCGGCAAATGGATCCATTCGCGCCAACCGGCAATCACGCGGGGGGCTGGCTTGCGCTTGCGTTTGACCGTGGTCTCGACGGGATGGCACCAATGATGGCGTCCACCCAACTTAGGCTATCGGCCTTGCTGTTTGCAAATCGGCGCAGTCCCGTGGCGACCGGCGCATGCTTCGGGCGACAATGGCGGCCCCTCATCGCTTGGTTCGTCATGCCGAAGAAAATCGCCACTCGTCGCTCTGCCATCCACGGCAACGGCATGTTCGCCGTCGAGAAGCTCGCCAAAGGTGAGCGCCTGATCGAATACAAAGGCGTGCGCAGAACCCATGAGGACGTGGACGCCGGTGACAGTGGCGATGTCGACAGTGGGCATACCTTCCTGTTCACCCTCAATGACCAGTGGGTGATCGATGCCAACTCCAAGGGCAACGACGCACGCTGGATCAACCATAGCTGCGCGCCGAACTGTGAGGCCGTGCTGGACGAGAATGAGGAGGAGCCGCAGCAGTCCAGGGTCTTCATCGACGCAATCCGCGCGATCAAGCCGGGCGAGGAATTGACCTATGACTACGGCATCACCCTGGCCGAACGCCACACGCAGCGGCTGAAGAAGATCTGGGCCTGCCGCTGTGGCGCCAAGGCGTGCACCGGAACCATGCTGCGTCCCAAACGTTGATCAAACCGACGTTGCCCGGCTGGCGTGATCCTGGAACAGGAATTCGCGCGATGCCGCAACCCTGCCGAAGGTTTACATGACCTACGCCAGTTAGGCATCACTGCATCGCCCACTAAGATTGCTGCAGAGGCGGCGACACTGCTGCAAGAGTTGACTACCCCGATGCGCCGACTTCAACCAAGACCTTCCTTGCTGTGCGTGGCCATGCTGGCTGCCTTGTCCTCGCCCGTCTTCGC
>JBDSIA010000159.1:0-5072 GCA_039918175.1 Thermomonas sp. | reverse complement strand
CATGCCCTCGCCGGCCATGCGGAAGGTCTTGTCGTGGCTGCCGTACTCTTCGGCCTTTTGCGCCATCAGGCCGACATTGGGCACGCTGCCCATCGTGGCCGGATTGAATGCGCCGTTGGCCCGGCAGTCATCGAGGACGACCTGGTAGATGCCGGCGTAATTGCGGTCCGGGATCACCGCTTTGGTGTCCTGCAACTCACCGGCGGCATTCCACATCTTGCCGCCGTCGCGGATCATTGCCGGCATCGACGCATCCACGATGATGTCGCTGGGCACGTGCAGGTTGGTGATGCCCTTGTCGGAATTGACCATCGCCAAAGGCGGGCGGGTGGCGTAAAGCGCGGCAATATCCTCCTTGATCTGCTGCTGTGTCGTTTCTGGCAGCGAAGGCAACTTTGCGTACAGGTCGCCAATGCCGTTGTCCGGCTCGAAACCCGCCTGCTCCAGCTCACGGTCGTACTTGCCCAGCACCGGCGCATAGAACCGGTTCACCGCGACACCGAAGATGATCGGGTCGGACACCTTCATCATCGTCGCCTTCAGGTGCAGTGAAAACAGGACGTCCCGCTGCCTGGCGTCGGTGACCTGGTGGTCGATGAACTCGGCGAGCTTGCGTGTATCCATCACCGAGGCGTCGAGCAATTCACCGGCCTGCACCTTGACCGGTGCGCGCAACGGGAAGCTGCTGCCGGTCACGCTGGTGTATTCGATGCGCACGCTGCCGGCCGCACTGACCATGACTGACTGCTCGCTGCCGTAGAAATCGCCGGATTCCATGTGCGAGACGTGTGACTTCGAGTCGGACGACCACGCACCCATCCGGTGAGGATGCTTGCGCGCGTATGCCTTGACCGACGCCGGGGCGCGGCGGTCGGAATTGCCTTCGCGCAGTACCGGATTCACCGCGCTGCCCATTGCCTTGCCGTAGCGCGCCTTGATGTCTTTTTCGCGTTCGCCCTGCGGGTCTTCCGGGTAATCCGGCAGCGCATAGCCTTTTGCTTGCAGTTCGGCGATCGCCGCCTGCAGCTGGGGCACCGACGCGCTGATATTGGGCAGCTTGATGATGTTGGCTTCCGGCGTGGTCGCCAGTTTGCCGAGTTCGGTCAGGTCGTCGCTGTTGCGTTGGCCGTCGGGCAGCATGTCGTTGAATTGCGCCACGATCCGCGCGGCCAGCGAGATGTCGCGGGTCTCCACTGCGATGGCGGCAGTGCGGGCGTAGGCCTGCACGATCGGCAGCAAGGAGGCCGTTGCCAGCAACGGCGCTTCGTCGGTCAGAGTGTACAGGATCTTCGAGGTCATGGTGGCGGTCGCGTACGGAAGACCGCCATTGTCGCTTACCTCACCTCGAACTCGCGGGTTTGCACCACCGCGCCATCCAGCATGATCTCGACCTTGTACCTGCCGGTCGACCAGCCGTCCGACTTGCTGATCTGGAAGTCGGTCACGCCATCGCCAGCCAAGACGAGGTCCCTGCTTTCCTCATGCGCGACTTGGTTGCTGTCGACATGGGTCCACTTGGCGCCCAGTTTGCCTGCGACTGAGGCGGCCGGATCGGTGGTGCCGGTACTGACCGCGGCATGGATGGTGTCGCTGGGGGCGAAGCTGGTCATCGGCGCGGTCACCCGCATGTCAGGGCCGACGGCATTGCCGAGATCGACACCGTTGACCATGGCCGCTGCCATCGCAGGTGCATCCGGCATCCGCGCTGGTTCGCTGGCAATCGGGGGCATCGGCGCGGGTTCTGCTTTCTTCTTGCAGCCCACCAGCGCCGCGCTGCCCAGCAGGGCGGCCAGCAAAGCCACTTGCAGTCGGTTGGTTTTGCCAAGATCCATCATCGGAGTGTCCTTGCATGCGCATTGCGCGATGCGCCGAATTTGCCACGCGTCGCGTTAACGTGGCATGCCGGCCAGGTGAATCCTATTGCCGCGTGCAGCGCCCTGCCACAGGCGGCGTCGCGCCCGGCGTCGCGCGCCATGGGTTGATGTCCAGGCCGCCACGCCGTGTATAGCGCGCTTCCACCGACAGCCAATCCGGCAGGCACAGGGCGCTGATGTCGGTGAAGATGCGTTCCACGCATTGCTCGTGAAACCCCGCATGGTCGCGGAAGCTCACCAGGTAATGCAGCAACGACGCATGATCGATACGCGGCCCGCGATAGGCGATGAACACATCGGCCCAGTCGGGCTGTCCGGTCACCGGGCAGTTCGATTTCAGCAAGGCGCTGTGCAGGTTTTCTTCGACGATGTCCCCTGGATCCGCGGCCAGCAGCGAGGAATCGGGCGGGCCATAACCTGCGATGTCGATGTCCAGCCCATCGATGCTGAAGACCGCCGGCGCGTCGAACGGTGGCAGGCCGAAGGCCAGTGCGACCGGGGCTCCGGCGGCAACCGACAGGTCGGCCTGGATCTGTGCGCGAAAATGTTCGGGCGAGGCGAAGCGGGTGGCGTTGCAGGAATTCAGGTAGAGCTTCAGCGATTTGGATTCGATCAGGTTCGGCGAGTCGGCAGGTACCTGCAGGGTTGCAGTGGCGACCTGCGGCTTGCCACGTGCGTCCAGCCAGGACAATTCATACGCATGCCAGCGATCAAGACCGACGAAAGGCAACTCGGCGCCGTCGAAGCCAAATCCTTCACGGCCAAGCGCACGCGAGATCGGATACAGCAACGCCGCATCGAAGTGCCGGGGATAGGCGGCTTCGCGTCCGAGCAGCGACTGTTCGGGCGAAGGCGCGGGCGAGTGTTTGTTTGCGGCCATGTGATGGGATTGTGCTGACGGAGCGCATTCTAGGCCATTGCCTGCATGCGCTCGTCTTCGTTGGGCACTGCATGCGTGGCAAAGACATTCGGTGGGGTCAGCTGCGATGTTCCTGTGCCAGGTATTCCGATGAGCGCATTTCCATGAGGCGCGAGGCGGTGCGTTCGAACGCCGCCATCAGGCGCTCGCCGGCATACAACGCGGTCGGCTCGGCATCGGCGGTGCAGACCAGGTTGACGTGGCGATCATAGAGTTCGTCGATCAGGTGCACGAAGCGCCGCGCCGCGTCGTCGCGATCCGCATCCATGCGCGGGATGCCGCCAATCAGCACCGTATGAAATTCGCGAGCGACCTGGATGTAGTCGGCGCTGCCGCGCGGCCCCTCGCACAGCGCGCTGAAATCGAACCAGCACATGCCCTTTCCGCGCGCACGCACCGGCACCCGGCGACCATCCAGATCGATGCCTGCATCGCGATGTGCATCGTCCGCGCCCAGTGCATGCCAGCGTTCCTGCAGCCAGTCATCCGACTGTGCGTCCAATGGTGCGCGGTAGACCGGCGAGCGGGTCAGCGCGCGCAGCCGGTAGTCTTCATCGCTGTCCAGGTGGACGACATCGCAATGATGCTCGATCAGCGCGATCGCCGGCAGGAAACGCAGGCGCTGCAGGCCATCCTTGTACAACGCCGATGGCGCAGCATTGGAGCTGGTGACCAGCACTACGCCTTCGGCGAACAGGCGCTCCAGCAGGCGCGCGAGCAACATCGCGTCGCCGATGTCGCTGACGAAGAATTCATCCAGCACCAGCACCTGCAACGACGCGCGCCATTGGCGGGCGATTGCGGTCAGCGGATCGCGCTCACCGGAGTGCTCGCGCAAGCCGGCGTGGACTTCGCGCATGAAGCGATGGAAATGGGTGCGGCGCTTGCCTTGAATCGGCAGTCCCTGATGGAACAGATCGATCAAGAACGTCTTCCCGCAACCGACGCCACCCCACAGGTACAGCCCGGCAATGGGTGCTGGCGTCTCGCCGCCGAACATGCGCGCGAACAAGCTGCGTTCCGGGGCGGGATTGGTGACAGCCACATGGATACGGTCGAGCTCGGCCAAAGCCGGTAGTTGCGCCGGATCGTGCAGCCAGTCGCCGAACGCCACACCCCCGGCGTAGCGCTGCGAGGGCAGAATCGACTCAGGCATTGGCAGACGTGGCAGGCGGCAACCAGGTAGAGACGCCGTTCTTCACCGCGCCGCGCAAGTCGATCAGCTTGCGGTGGAAGAAATGCCCGGCGCCGGGCATCCGCACCAGTTGTGGCGGCATCGGCAGGGATTCGATCCAGGTGTGCACGGCCTGTGCATCGACGACTTCGTCGTCGTCGCCCTGGATCACCAGCCACGGGCAGGCGGGCAGGGCGATGTCGTCGAACGACCAACTGCGGCCAACCGGCGGTGCAATCAACAGCAGCAGCTGCGCCTTGAGTTGGTCGGCGGCGCGCAGGCTGATCCAGGCGCCGAAGCTGAAACCGGCCAGCCACAGCACCTTCTCGGGATGCTGCGCCATGGCCCAGTCGGCGACTGCACGCAGGTCGTCGAGTTCGCCATCGCCATCGTCGAAGGCGCCTTCGGACTGACCGACCCCGCGGAAGTTGAAGCGCAGCGTGGTCGCGCCGGATTCGCGTAGCGCGCGCGCAGTCATCGTCACCACTTTGTTATGCATGCTGCCGCCCTCGGTCGGCAACGGGTGGCAGATGATTGCCAGCAATGGGCGCGGATCTGCGTCGGGATGGTCCAGGGCAGCTTCGATGCGCCCGGCCGCACCAGCGATGAACAGTGGCTGGTCGGCGGCGGCGGGCGCGGCCGATGGCGTAGGCGTCGATGAAGCAGGCGTGGATGGACTGGTCATGCCGCCATGATGCCGCAACCGTGTTGGCCGCACTTGCAGGACCCCGGAAACAACGACGCCGCCCGAGCGGCGGCGTCCGTGCAGCGCAAGTCGCGCATTATTTGCTTTGCGCGACCATCCATTCCACGGTGGCCTTGACCTGCTCGTTGGTCAGGGCCGGGTTGCCGCCCTTGGGTGGCATCACACCGGCATTCCCGGTATATCCGGATATCGCGTTCTTGATCAACATGTCGATGCCTTGCTCTGCCATGCGCGCGCCCATCGCGGTCGGATCCAGCTTGGGTGCACCACCAGCGCCCGAGGTATGGCAGCCGGTGCACAGGTTGCCGAAGATCACGCTGCCGTCCATCGTGCCGCCGTAGGCGACCTGCGAGGCTGCCGCAGCGGCGGCGGCCTTCATGGCGTCGGCCTGCGCTGCCG
>JBDSIA010000158.1:0-2017 GCA_039918175.1 Thermomonas sp. | reverse complement strand
CGGCCCACCGATTTCACCGGATTTCATCGCGAACGCGGTGTCCTCGAAAGGTCCTGGCAGGCTGCCTTTGCTCATCAGACCCAAGTCGCCGCCCTTGTCCCTGGAGCCGGCATCGTCGCTGTTGGTTTTCGCCAAGGCAGCGAAATCCGCAGCGGGTGAGCGCGCTTCGCTTGCAAGCTTGTTGGCACGCGCCTCGGCGGCCTTCTTGTCGGCGGCGCTGGCATCCGCCGCGACCTGCACCAGAATGTGGGAAATCTGCCGCTGCTCGGCGGTGGAGAACTTGCTGGCCTGCTCGTCGTAGCGCTTGCGCAACACCGCATCGTCCATGACCGGCGCGGTCAGCTTGGCGGCGTCGACCTCGACATACTCGATGCGCACGGTCTCGGGCTGCCGATAGTCCCGGGCATGCGATGTGTACCACTCTTGAATCTGCGCGGCGTTCACCGGCGCGGTATCCGCGGGCGTGGCAGGCAGCATCACGAAACTGACGTCACGCTGCTCGCCGAGCAGACGCATGATGCGGTCGACTTCGGCATTGGTGACGAACGCCGACTGCGCCAATCGGCTCGGGATCAGGCCGAACTGCAGGCTGTCACGGATCCGGTTCTCGAACTCACGCGGCGTCTGCGGCGGACTCTGCGAGGCAAGCAGCAACTGGTAACGGTCGACATTGAACTTGCCGTCCACCTGGAAATCCGGCACGTCTTGGATCGCCTTGCGCACCTCACCGTCGCTGACCAGGATTCCGTTGCTCTCGGCGGACAGGCGCATCACCTGCTCATCGATCATCCCGTCAAGCACAACCCGCTTGTTGTCGGCCGACTCGAACGCCTTGGCATCGAACTTGTCGCCCTGCTCCTCGCGTGCGCGCATGCGCGCCTCTTCGAATTGTTGACGGAATTCGCCATTGCCGATGTCGTGCGTGCGCCAGAAATAGCTGGCGGGCCACGCCTGCGGCGCCGACTGCCACCAAGATGGCGGTTGCGCGATGCGCGCCGCATAGGTGTCCACCCGCTGCGACATGTAGGACTCCATGCCGAAGAACGCGAACGGAATGATGAGCAAGCCCAGGATGACCGTGGCGATCCAGCCAGAGGTCTTGTCGCGAAGTTTCTGCAGCATGGCGATGGCGTATTCGTGAGGCGTAGCCGCTTAGTTTAGCGTGCGTCGCGCCGAACCGCTTGTGGCAGGCCCGAATAAAAAAAGAAGGCGCCGTTTCCGGCGCCTTCTTCAACTCATGAGTGGCGGAGTGGACGGGACTCGAACCCGCGACCTCCGGCGTGACAGGCCAGCATTCTAACCGACTGAACTACCACTCCGCTGAGTCGATCATGATAACCAGTGACCAGAATCGGCGCAAGGCCTGATTGGTGGGTGCTGAGGGGATCGAACCCCCGACCCGCTCCGTGTAAGGGAGCCGCTCTACCGCTGAGCTAAGCACCCGGTCGTCGCCATTATCGCAGGGGATACCCGTAAACGAAAAGCCCGGCTACCGGCCGGGCTTTTCGCGACGCGCCGACAAATATCAGTTGACCGAATCCTTGAGCGCTTTGCCGGCTTTGAACGCCGGGTTTTTTGACGCCTTGATCTTGATCGTTTCCCCGGTGCGCGGATTGCGACCTGTACGTGCGCCACGCTTGCGTACCGAGAAGGTACCGAAGCCCACCAGCGTCACGGTGTCGCCCTTCTTCAGCGCCTTGGTGATCGCAGCGACCATGGCATCAAGTGCGCGACCGGCGTCTGCCTTGGTCAGCTCTGCGTGATCAGCGATGGCTTCGACAAATTCACTTTTGTTCATGTGTTTGATGACTCCCTAGTTCGGATATACCCGAGAAAGATTTGGTGACCTGCGCCCGCGACGCTCCCCTGCCGCGGTGCCGGTTGGCTGCCGTGGCGCACATCGTGCGTTCGCCGCGGTTGCCATCGTTATACCAGCAGGGTTTTCTGCTTGCAACACGGAAAACCAACGCTGGCGCGGCTTACACGCTGCCTGCCTACAAATGGGCGCTCATAATGT
>JBDSIA010000157.1:0-2866 GCA_039918175.1 Thermomonas sp. | reverse complement strand
ATCAAGGCACGCTTGGCGCCCACATCCCACAAAGCGAAGGCGAAGATGCCGTTGAGGCGGCCCAGCCAGGTCGCCGGTATTTCGCCATCGCGGTACAGGGCGTTGATGACTTCGCAATCGGATCCGGTCTGGAAGGAATACTGCGTGGCCAGCCGGCGCTCGAGGTCGCGGTGGTTGTAGATCTCGCCGTTGACCGCCAGCACTAGCGCGCCATCAGCGGATCGAATCGGCTGCGCGCCACCCGCCGGATCCACGATGGCCAGGCGCTCGTGAACCAGCAGCGCATTGGCATCCACATGCACGCCACTCCAATCAGGTCCGCGATGACGTTGACGCGCCGACAGTGAGAGAGCAAGTGGGCGCAGCGGATGCAGGTCGGCACCGGGGCGAAGATCGAAGATACCTAGGATCGAACACATGGGGAAGTCCTGTCGCAATGTTTTTAGTTTTGAAATCGAAAGACCAGAAAAGAAAAGGCCCGCACGTTTCGGTGCGGGCCTCGGTTCGATTTGCGTGCGTTGCGCGCGCTAATCGCCGACCCGCGGAGGGCTGGCGTTCAGACGATTATTGATGGTGCGCAGGAAGCTCATGCAAAGACCTTAACCCGCTGCGTCGGTTGCGCGCAATGGTTACACCATTAATCGTTCGATCAGCGCCAGATACAGATCCGGCAGACGTTCCAGATCCGCCACGCGAACGTTTTCGTCTACCTGATGGATGCTGGCATTGACCGGACCGATCTCGACGCATTGCGCGCCCAATGGCGCGATGAAGCGTGCATCCGACGTGCCGCCACCGGTGCTCTCTTCCGGCGCTGTGCCCGCGAACTCAGCCAAGACATCACGTGCCGCAGCACGCAACGGCCCTTCCGGCGAGTGGAACGGCTCACCACCGCGGTGCCAGTGGATGGCGTATTCAAGGCCGTGTACCTTCAGCACGGCCTCGCATTCGGCTTCAAGGCGCGGTGCATCCCAATGCGGGTTGTAGCGCAGGTTGAACAAGACCTGCAGCTCGCCTGGAATCACATTATTGGCGCCTGTGCCCGAGTGGATATTGCTGATCTGCAGGCTGGTCGGCGGGAAGGTTTCGTAGCCCTCGTCCCATTGCCGCGCGGCGAGGTCGCTCAATGCCGGCATCGCCTGATGAATCGGGTTGCGTGCCTTGTCCGGATAGGCGACATGGCCTTGCACGCCCTTGACATTCAGCGTCGCCGACAAGGTGCCACGACGACCCACGCGCAACAGATCGCCTAATGCTTCCTTCGATGACGGCTCGCCGGTGATGCACCAGTCGATGTGTTGCCCGCGTTCGCAGAAGATCCTGGCGACATGGCGCACGCCATCAATCGCATCGCCCTCCTCGTCCGAGGTCAGCAGCAAGGCGACGGTGCCCGCATGCTCCGGATGCTGAGAGACGAAGCGTTCCAGAGCGACGACGAAGGCCGCCACGCTGCTCTTCATGTCTGCGGCGCCGCGTCCGTACAACACGCCATCGCGGATTTCCGGCATGAACGGATCGCTGGCCCAGGCCTCGCGCGGGCCAGGTGGCACCACGTCGGTATGTCCGAGCAAGACCAGCACCGGGCCATCGCCTTTGCCGTGCGTTGCGAATAGGTTGTCAACCTCACCCAGACGCAAGTGTTCGTTCACGAAACCTGCAGCCGCCAGTCGCGCCGCGATCAAGGCCTGGCAACCGGCATCCTCCGGCGTGACCGAAGGGCGCGCGATCAAGTCGCAGGCGAGGTCGAATACGTCGCTCACTGGCCAACTCCAAACAATTTCTTGAATCCGTTATCGCTGAACCCCTGCGATACGCTTTCATCATCCATCACGACCAGTGGCCGGCGGATCAGCTGCGGATATTCGCGCAGCAACAATTTCCATTCGGCATCGCTTCCGGGTGTCTTGCGCTGCGGCGCGAGATTCCGCCATGTGGTCGAGGACTTGTTGACCATCGCTTCCCAACCACCAAGCGCATCTTTCCACTTCGCCAACGTCTCGGGCGATTGCGGGTTGTCGCGGTAGTCGATGAACACATGCGCCACATCGAAGCGGTCAAGCCACTTGCGGGCTTTGCGACAGGTGTCGCAGTTGCTGAGGCCGTAAATGCTGGTCACACGGGAAAACTCCACGACATCGTCAATCCGCCAACCCACGCAACAACTCATTCACCGACGTCTTGCTGCGCGTCTTCGCATCAACCTGCTTGACGATCACCGCGCAATACAGCGAATGCGAACCATCCTTCGACGGCAACTGGCCAGACACCACCACGCTGTACGGCGGCACCGAGCCATAGCTGACTTCGCCCGTCGCACGGTTGTAAACGCGCGTGCTCTGACCAAGGAAAACGCCCATGCCGATCACACTGTGATGGCCGACCACGAAGCCTTCCACCACTTCAGAGCGTGCGCCGACGAAGCAATAGTCCTCGATGATCGTCGGGCTGGCCTGCAGCGGCTCAAGTACTCCGCCGATGCCGGCGCCGCCGGACAGGTGGCAATGCTTGCCGATCTGCGCGCAGCTGCCGACCGTGGCCCAGGTGTCGACCATCGTGCCCTCGCCAACATGCGCACCGATGTTGACGAAGCTCGGCATCAACACCACATCCTTACCGACATGGCTGCCGCTACGAACGATTGCGCCCGGCACCACGCGCACGCCCAGCTTTCGGAACGCGGCTTCATCGAAGTCCGCGACGCGCGCCGGCACCTTGTCCCACGATGGCGCCGGATAGCCTTCGACCAATTCCATCTCCGACGTGCGGAAGAACAGCAGCACGGCCTTCTTCAACCATTCGTTGACCTGCCAGCCGCCCTTGCCATCCGGCTCGGCGACGCGCAGCCAGCCTTTTTCAAGACCGGCGA
>JBDSIA010000156.1:0-2157 GCA_039918175.1 Thermomonas sp. | reverse complement strand
GCGGTGCGCGACGGCATGATCGGCACCGTGCATGGCGCCGGCACCGCCACCAACATCCGCCCCGGGCTGACCTACCTGATCGCCGGCAAGACCGGCACTGCGCAAGTGGTCAGCCGCCGCGGCAATGCCGCGATCAATCCGCGCAGCCTGCCGATGAACCTGCGCCATCGCGGCTTGTTCATGGCCTATGCGCCGGCCAATGCGCCGACCATCGCGATGTCGGTGGCGATCGAAGGCGGTGGCTACGGGGCATCCAGCGCAGCGCCGGTGGTGCGCAAGGTCCTCGATGCCTGGATTGTGGGCAAGATGCCGGAACGCACCACGCCCGGCGCGCCTGCCACGACCAGGCCAGCGACAGCTGCGGGATCCTCTACGCCATCGACAAGCGAGGCCTCCACTGCAGGGCAGCCGCCAACGCGCCCGGATTTCAGCAATGTGCATGGCAGTCCGGACGCCGTGCCCGCGTCTGCCGCTCCCGCGCCGGCAAGGCCTGCCAAGCTGATGACTGAGAAGAGCATGCCAGCGAACAGCGTCCCCACGGCGTCGGGGCCGGCGCATTGAACATCATTCTGCGCTGGCTACTGGACCTGTTGCTGCGCTTCGTGCGCAGCCTCGACCCATGGCTGCTGCTGGCATTGCTGGCGCTAATGGCGATCGGCTTGGCCACGCAGTACAGCGCGAGCAACGAGTCGGTGCGCATGGTGAGCACCCAGGGCGTGTATTTCTGCGTCGGCCTGGGGGCGCTGTGGGTGGGCTCACGGGTGCCGGCGCATATCCTGAAACAGCTCACGCCCACCGTTTACGTGGCGTCCTTGCTGCCGCTGGTGCTGGTGCTGTTCATCGGCCGGGGCAAGTATGGAAACCACTGGATCAATCTGGGGTTCTTCAACTTTCAGCCGTCCGAACTGGCCAAGCTGACCTTGCCGATGATGCTGGCCTGGATCCTGGATCGGCAGCGCCTGCCGCTGCGCCTGCGCGGATTGCCCATGGCCTTGCTGATCATTGCCCTGCCAGTCGGCTTGGTCCTGTTACAACGCGATCTTGGTACTGCGGTGCTGGTACTGGCCAGTGGCATCTTCGTGCTGTTCCTGGCTGGCTTGTCATGGTGGTGGTTCGCCACGGCAGGAGTGGGGGCGGTAGCCGGCTTTGCGATGGCGATGTTCGCGCCGATCCACTGGTTCGGGTTCCTGCAGCCCTACCAGCAGGATCGCATCCTGACCTTCCGCAATCCGGAAAACGACCCGATGGGCGCGGGCTGGAACATCATCCAGAGCAAGATCGCGATTGGCGGTGGCGGCCTGACCGGCAAGGGCTGGGGGCAGGGTACCCAGTCGCACCTGGACTATCTGCCCGAGCACACCACCGACTTCATCTTCTCGGTGCTGTCGGAGGATTTCGGCTGGATCGGGGTGATCGTGGTGCTGGCGCTGTATTTGTTCGTGGTCGGCCGCTGCCTGTGGATCGCGGGCGAGTCGCGCGATGGCTATGCGCGCCTGCTGATCGGTAGTCTGGGGCTGTCGCTATTCGTCTACGTGCTGGTCAACGGCGGAATGATTTCCGGCCTGCTGCCGGTAGTAGGCGTGCCGATGCCGCTGCTCAGCTATGGCGGCACTGCGCCGGTGACGCTACTGCTGGGGTTCGGCGTGGTGATGGCCTTGAAGGTGCGCCGTCAGGCAGGTCGTTGATAGTCCTGCAAACTGAATCCTCCGTTGCGGTTGGGATTCGGTCGCGTGATACCCTCGCGCCGATGATCCGACGCGCCCTGCCATGCCTCGCCGCGCTCGCGCTTGCCGCCTGCGCCGTGCCAACGCCCTCGCCGATGCCATCGGCCCCGCTGCCGACGCCAAGTCCACCACCGGCACCCGTTGCCGAAGCACCCGCGCCCGCTGCGCCGCATGTCCGCGACTTCAGCCTGGCGCGTGCGCAATTCATCCGCAGCACCGCGAAACGTTACGGAATTCCGGAAGCCAGCATCGAGGCCACGCTGGCCAAGGCCAGCATCCGCGACAGCATTGTTGCCGCGATGTCGCGACCGGCCGAAGCCAAGCCCTGGGCCGATTACCGCCCCATTTTCATCCAGCCCAAGCGGATTGATGGTGGTCGCGCGTTCCTGGCCACGCATCGAACCGCACTCCAGCGCGCCGAAGTCAGATACGG
>JBDSIA010000155.1:0-5305 GCA_039918175.1 Thermomonas sp. | reverse complement strand
GCACGGGGGGATTGGTATGTCCGGCGCAGCGCAAACAGGCGCTGATACATTTCGCTTCGCGTCGCGCAATCGACATCGACGGGCTTGGGGAGCGTTTCATCGAGGCGCTGGTGGATTTCGGGTACGTGCACGGCATCGCAGACCTGTATCGGCTGAGCGTGAATGACTTCGTCGAGATGAAGCGTCGCGCCGACGAAGCCGCTGACGCAGTTCCCGAAACAGTGAAGGCCGGCAAGATCGCGACCAAATGGGCGGAAAACCTGGTCGCGGCGATCAATGCGAGCCGCACCACCACGCTGGAGCGCTTGTTGTTGGCGCTGGGCATCCCGGATGTCGGCGAAAGTACGGCCAAGACTCTGGCCCGCGATTTCGGTGCACTGGCGCCGCTGATGGGTGCCGATGAGGAACAGCTGAAACAGGTGCCCGATGTCGGTCCGATCGTGGCCACGCGGATTGCGCACTTCTTCGCCGAGCCACACAACCGTGAGGCCATCGCGGCCTTGCAGGCCGCCGGCATGCATTGGCCGGAGGGCGCGCCGCAACGATCCGCTTATGGCCCATTGGCCGGCAAGACCGTGGTGCTCACCGGCGGCCTGTCCGCGATGTCACGCGATGAGGCCGGCGCGAAACTCGAGGCACTGGGCGCCAAGGTTGCAGGTAGTGTGTCGAAGAAGACTTCACTGGTGGTGGCCGGTGAATCGGCTGGCAGCAAGCTGGGCAAGGCGCAGGAACTCGGGATTGAAGTCTGGGACGAAGCAGCTTTGCTTGCGTTCCTGGCGGATCATGCCGCTTGACCATGCGCTTTCAGCATGGCCCCGGATGGACTGCCGGCAGCGATCCGGATGCGTCGTGGACACCGAGCGCATCACGCGATGCCATCCGCTTGCGCGCGTGGCTCAATCGCCTGATTCGCGAATTCTTCCATGCACGTGGCGTGCTTGAAGTCGAAACCCCGGTGCTGTCGCAGGCCGGCAATTCCGATCCGAACATCGCGTCGTTCACGCTGGAGTTCAGTGGTCGCACCGATGGCGCGTCGCGCACGCGCTGGCTGCGGACCTCACCGGAATTCGCGCTCAAGCGGTTGCTGGCGGCAGGTATCGGCGATTGTTACGAACTGGGTCGCGTGTTCCGCGACGGCGAAGCCGGTGGCCGCCACAACCCCGAATTCACCATGCTGGAGTGGTACCGCATTGGTTTGGATCATCATCGGTTGATCGATGAGACAGCTGAACTGGTGCAAGCCGCATTAGCCCTGGTCGGGCGAAGCACGCAGTTGCGCGTGGTCCGTTACCGTGACTTGTACCGTGACACCCTCGGCATCGATCCGTTCACCGCGAATGACGTGAGCTTGCGGGCGGCACTCGGCGATATAGAGATCGACCCGCAAGGGCTGGGTCGCGATGACTGGCTGGACTTGCTGATGACCCATCGCCTGCAGCCCGGATTCAATGTCGATGAAATGCGTGCCGTGGTCGACTATCCCCCCAGCCAATGCGCACTAGCGCGTGTTGCCAATGACGTGGATGGGTATCCGGTCGCGCAGCGGTTCGAGCTTTATCTCGGGTCGCTGGAACTGGCTAATGGCTATCACGAGCTGTTGGATGCAACAGAGCATGCGGTGCGATTCGCCAACGATATGCACGTGCGACAGCAACGCGGTGTGATCCTGCCGCCAGTCGATAGCCGGTTGCTTGACGCGCTCGCGTCGGGGCTGCCGGCATGCGCAGGCATTGCGCTTGGCATCGATCGCCTGTTGATGGGGATGCTGGGCGCCTCGCGCATCGCGGATGTACTGGCCCTGGATTTCGGACGCGCCTGAGCCGTTTCCTGAATGGTGGCTTGCGCGAGGAGCGATGGACGTCGTTTCTTCGCCTCACGTTAATCCGTCGTGACTAAAGTGGAAATCGTCGACGAATCTCACTGTGTCAAAGAAGCCGACGCAAACCACCGGGAGGAACACCACAATGCGCGCATTGATCAACACTACATCCATGATCGGTATGGCTCTTTTGTCAGCTTCTGCGGCAATGCCCGCGTCTGCCGCGCCGCAGTACTACGATTCCAACGGTGGAACCATTCGCTGTGAATCCAACGATGGGCGCACCCGCGAGTGTGCGACCGGCGGCGGACGGGTCGTGATCGAACGGCAGATTTCGAGTAGTGCCTGCATCGAGGGCCGCAGTTGGGGCTACGGACGCAACGGCATCTGGGTATCGCAGGGTTGCCGCGCGGATTTCCGGATCATTGGGAGCAACTACGGTGCTGGCTATGGTGGAAATTACGGCGGCAACTATGGCGGCAATGGCTATGCCAGTAACGGTTACGGGCAGCTGACTCGTTGCGAATCCAATGACGGGCGCAACCGGACATGCCCGATGGATACGCGTGGCGGCGTGCAGCTGGTTCGCCAGCTCTCCAGCACGGCCTGCATCGAGGGCCGCAACTGGGGTTCCAATCGTGGCGGCGTATGGGTGACGGATGGTTGCCGGGCCGAGTTCCGCAGCGACGGTGGCAACTATAGTGGGAATGGGGGCTATTACGGAAACAACAGCAGTTACGGCAATTCCAGTGGGTATTACGGAAACGGCAGCGGTTACGGCAATTCCAGTGGGTATTACGGAAACAGCAGCGGTTACGGCAACCCCAGTGGGTATTATGGGAACAACAGCAGCTATAACGGCAACAACCATGGCATCGGCGGCCAGGTCTTCCGTTGCGAGTCCAACGATGGCCGAACACGCGAGTGTGCCGTGAACACCCGTGCCGGTGTACAACTGGTGCGCCAGATATCCAGTTCGCCTTGCATCCAGGGTCGCACCTGGGGCTATGGACGCAACGGCATCTGGGTGTCCCAGGGCTGCCGAGCCGAGTTCCGCGCGTACTGAAAGCCCCTTCGTTTTTAGAGCGAAAACCGGTGCCCAAGTGGCGCCGGTTTCGTTTGGAGCAGCCAGATGGACCATCTGCTGCGCGATAATGCAGGCATGAGCAGCCTCATCGATTTCGACCGCTACGACCGCATCCGCCCGATCCGCTGGACTGGCGATGCTCTTGAATTGCTGGATCAGCGCATGCTGCCGTTCGTGGTGGAATACCGCGGTTGCGACAGCAGCGATGAGGTCGCGGCGGCGATCCGGGACCTGATTGTGCGCGGCGCGCCCGCCATCGGGATTGCCGCGGCCTGGGGCGTGGTGTTAGCCGCCCGCGGCATCGAAGCGCCGGATGGCGCGGAAGCCGCGCACAAGCTCGAACCGGCCATGGAGCGCCTCAATGCTGCTCGCCCAACGGCGGTGAACCTTGCGTGGGCGCTGGCGCGCATGCGTCGCACGCTGGGTGAGGCGGGGCCTCAGTGGCGCGAAGTCCTTGAACGCGAAGCCCATGCGATTGAAACCGAAGACCTGGCCGCCAACCGCGCGATGGGCAGTCTCGGCGCGGCGTTGATGGACAAGGGGAGCGGCGTATTGACCCACTGCAATACCGGCTCGCTCGCCACCGCGGGTTTTGGCACTGCGCTGGGCGTGATCCGTGCCGGCGTGGCGGAAGGCCGCATCCAGCACGTGTTCGCAGGCGAAACGCGGCCATGGCTGCAGGGCGCACGACTGACCGTATGGGAACTGCAGCAGGACGGCATCGACGCGACCTTGATCGCGGATTCGGCCGCAGCCCATTTGATGAAAACCGGGCAGGTGCAGTGGGTCGTGGTCGGCGCCGACCGCATCTGTGCAAATGGCTATATCGCCAACAAGATTGGTACCTATCAGCTGGCGATTTCGGCCCGCCACCATGGGGTGCAGTTCATGGTGGTTGCGCCGTCGTCCACGGTCGACATGGGCACGCCATCGGGCGATGTGATCGAGATCGAGGAGCGTGATCCCGCAGAACTCTTCGGCGTCGGCGGCAGCCGCTCGGTGGCCGATGGCATCACTGCATGGAACCCGGTGTTCGATGTCACCCCGCACGCATTGATCGATGCCATCGTGACCGAGAAGGGCGTGGTGGAGCGGCCCGATGAAGGGCAGATGCGGGCGATGTTCGCGGCCTCAAGCTGATGCTGTCATCCATGCAATAGTCGGGATCCAATTGTTGGTCTGATCAATCAAACAAGGAGAGCCACATCCCGGCTTTTGCCGGGATGACGTGTCGTTTGCCGGGTTGACGTGCCGGTGATCATCGGAGCATCGAAATCCCCTCCTAACTAATTGATTCTTCGTGAAAATCCGGAGTGCTTTCGGGCGCCTGAACTGCTATAATTTCACGTTGTTGAAACTCCTTCTCGATCCCTGTGCGGACGGCATGTCGCAAGCCGCTCGTGGGCACGGAACGGGTACCGAAAAACGCATGACCAGACGCAAGGTAGTGGACAACTGATGGCAGAGCTCGCCAAGGAAATCATCCCGGTCAACCTCGAAGACGAGATGCGCCGCAGTTACCTCGATTACGCCATGAGCGTGATCGTGGGACGCGCGCTACCGGATGTCCGTGATGGCCTCAAGCCGGTGCACCGGCGCGTGTTGTTCGCGATGCACGAGCTCGGCGCGCACAGCAACAAGCCGTACTACAAGTCCGCGCGTATCGTCGGTGACGTGATCGGCAAGTACCACCCGCACGGCGACCAATCGGTTTACGACACGCTGGTGCGCATGGCGCAGCCGTTCTCGTTGCGTTACCTGCTGGTGGACGGGCAGGGCAACTTCGGTTCGGTCGATGGCGACTCCGCCGCGGCCATGCGTTACACCGAGGCGCGCATGTCGCGCCTGACTCACGAGTTGATGGCTGACATCGACAAGGAGACGGTCAATTTCCAGCTCAATTACGACGAGAAGGAATACGAACCCACCGTAATGCCGACCCGGTTCCCGAATCTGCTGGTGAACGGTTCGGCCGGTATCGCGGTGGGCATGGCGACCAACATCCCGCCGCATAACCTAAACGAAGTGGTGAACGCGCTACTGGCGCTAATCGATGATCCGCAGATCGATATCGACGGTTTGATGGAGCATATCCCCGGCCCGGACTTCCCGACGGCGGGCATCATCAATGGCGTGGGCGGCATCCATGTGGCATATCGCACCGGCCGTGGCCGGGTGCGGATGCGCGCACGCGCCGAGATCGAAGTGGCCGACAATGGTCGCGAAGCGATCGCGGTCAGCGAGATCCCCTACCAGGTCAACAAGGCGCGGCTGATCGAAAAAATCGCCGAGCTGGTCAAAGAGAAGAAGCTTGAAGGCATCAGCGAACTGCGTGATGAGTCGGACAAGGACGGCATGCGCATCTACATCGAGATCAAGCGCGGTGACTCCGCCGATGT
>JBDSIA010000154.1:0-8893 GCA_039918175.1 Thermomonas sp. | reverse complement strand
TCGATCCTCACTGGATGTTGCGTGAGGACATCCAGTTCCACTGGCACAACAACGCAGGCTGGAACACCTTCGAGGATTTCCTCGGCGCGATGGATCACAAGCATCGAAAGAACATTCGCCAGGAGCGCCGCAAGGTGCGCGATGCCGGGATTGAGTTCCGCATCCTGCATGGCGACGAAGCCAGTGACAGCGATCTGGCCGCGATGCACGGCTTCTACTTGCAAACATTCGCTGAGTACGGGAATTCGCCGGCATTGACCTTGGAATTCTTGCGCCACATCGCCAGCGCGATGCCGCGCCAGTTGGTGCTCATGTTGGCCGAACGCGATGGCTTGCCGATCGCAGGTGCCCTGTGCCTGCGCGGCGGCGACACCCTGTATGGCCGCTACTGGGGAGCAGCGGAACTGGTTCCAGGCCTGCATTTTGAAACCTGCTACTACCAGGGCATCGAGTATTGCCTGCGCGAAGGCCTGACGATGTTCGAACCCGGTGCGCAAGGTCGCCACAAGATCGCCAGGGGCTTCCTGCCATCGCTGGTGCGTAGCCGGCATCTGGTGGCTGATCCTCGCTTCGCGATAGCGATCGGCCAATGGTGTGCGGAGGAACGAGTCTCAGTGCGCAAACATCTCCACGAGCTGGCGACGCATTCGCCGTTTCGCAAAGGATATCCGGCGTGAGCTTGCGACTTCCGCAGCTTTCGCCGGATCCGAACGCAGCATTCCCATCCCCGGAAACTGCCCTTGCAGAACCCGACGGATTACTCGCCTTTGGTGGCGATCTTTCGCCGGAGCGATTGCTCAACGCCTACCGCAGCGGCATCTTCCCCTGGTATTCGGAAGGCGAACCGATCCTGTGGTGGAGCCCTTCGCCACGCGCGGTATTCCGGACGGATGCCATCCATCTGCCCAAGCGGCTGCGCCGCAGCCTGCGCGGTTCGAACTGGATCGTGCGCATGGACACAGCCTTCGAGGAGGTCATCGCGGCGTGTGCCACTGCTGCTCGTGCCGGCCAAGCGGGAACGTGGATCATTCCCGAGATGCAAACTGCCTATATCGCGCTGCATCGGCTGGGGCATGCGCACAGCGTGGAGGTCTTCGAAGGAACGCGTCTGGTCGGCGGCCTGTACGGCCTCAGCGTGGGTCGGATGTTCTGCGGCGAAAGCATGTACTCCGTCGAATCAGGCGCATCGACCGTCGCTTTGGGTGCGCTGGCAACACATCTGGGTGCGTGTGGATGGCCACTGATCGACGCGCAGGTACCCAACGACCACACGCGCAGGCTTGGGGTGGAGACCTGGTCACGCAGCGCTTATCTGGATGCGCTGGAGCACTTGCGCGATAGCGGGGATGCAGCCGGCAACTGGGCCGCGAAGTTTGGCGAATTTCGAACCTCAACACTCTCAAACACAGCGCCCGCTTAACGGTATTTTTGCAAGCCGCCAATCCGCGTGTCAGAATGCTCCGCTTTCGAGCCGCGGTCGCGGCCCGGCATCTCGCACCAACGCAGGAATACCAGTCACAGTGGCAAAAGACGACGTCATCGAATTTGAAGGCACGATCTCCGAGACCCTCCCGAACACCATGTTCCGGGTAAAGCTCGAGAACGGCCATGAGATCATCGCGCATATCTCCGGACGCATGCGCAAGAACTACATCCGTATCCTGACCGGCGACAAGGTCAAGATCGAAATGACACCTTACGACCTCAGCAAGGGTCGGATCACCTATCGCATGAAATAAGCTGCGATGGTAGACACGAAAAAGGCGGCCATTGGCCGCCTTTTTCGTTGTTGCGGAGCCGCCGCTACTCGACAACCGCCGGCAGCAGCTTCTCCGGTTCTGCCTGCACGTCCAGCTGCAATTCCCCATCGAGCACGTCCAGGCCGACCCGGCCACCGTTCATCAGCTTGCCGAAAAGCAGCTCGTCGGCCAGCGGACGCTTGATCTTGTCCTGGATCAGGCGAGCCATGGGCCGTGCACCCATCAGCGGGTCGAAGCCGTGCTGGGCAAGCCAGTCGCGTGCCGCAGGCGTGGCCGACAAGGTCACCAGCTTCTCGTGCAGCAACACTTCGAGTTCGATCAGGAACTTGTCCACCACGCGCAGTATGTGGTCGAACCCCAGCGCCTGGAACTGCACCACCGCATCCAGCCGGTTGCGGAACTCCGGGGTGAAGCCGCGGCGGATTGCTTCCATTGAATCGGTGCTGTGGTCCTGCTTGGTAAAGCCAATCGTGCGCCGCGCCGCCTGGGTGGCACCGGCATTGGTGGTCATCACCAGCACCACGTTGCGGAAGTTCGCCTCGCGGCCGTTGGTATCGGTCAGCACGCCGCGATCCATGACCTGCAACAGGATGTTGAAGATATCCGGATGGGCTTTTTCGATCTCGTCCAGCAGCAACACGCAGTGCGGCGTCTTGACGATCTTCTCGGTCAACAGGCCACCCTGGTCGAAGCCCACATAGCCCGGCGGCGCGCCAATCAGGCGGCTGACCGAATGCGATTCCATGTATTCGGACATGTCGAAGCGCACCAGTTCGATGCCAAGTTGCATCGCCAGCTGCTTGGTGACCTCGGTCTTGCCGACGCCGGTGGGGCCTGCGAACAGGAAATTGCCAATGGGCTTGTCCGGATTGCCAAGGCCCGAGCGCGCCAGCTTGATCGCCGATGTCAGGGTCCCGATTGCGGCATCCTGGCCGAAGATCACCATCTTCAGGTTGCGCTCCAGATGCTGTAGCACATCCTTGTCGGACGAACTGACCTGCTTGGCCGGGATCCGCGCCATCTTGGCGACAATGGTTTCGATTTCCTCGACATCGATCAGGCTCTTGCGCGATTCAACCGGCATCAGGCGCTGGCGTGCGCCGGCCTCATCGATCACATCGATCGCCTTGTCCGGCAGCAAGCGATCGCCGATGTGCTTGACCGACAGATCCACCGCGGCCTTGATCGCCTCGTCCGCGTAGCTAACGCCGTGGTGCAGTTCGTAGCGTGGCTTCAGGCCTTGCAGGATTTCGATGGCCTCGCCGACAGTGGGCTCGACGATGTCGATCTTCTGGAAGCGCCGTGCGAGCGCACGGTCCTTCTCGAAGATCCCGCGATATTCCTGGAACGTGGTTGAACCAATGCAGCGCAATTCGCCATTGGCCAGGACCGGCTTGATCAGGTTGGAGGCATCCATGGTGCCCCCGGATGCCGACCCGGCACCGATGATCGTGTGGATCTCGTCGATGAACAGGATCGCATTGGGCAGCTTCTTGAGGGCCAGGAGAACGCCCTTCAGGCGTTTTTCGAAATCGCCGCGATACTTGGTGCCGGCAACCAGCGCGCCAAGATCGAGCGAATAGATCACCGCTTCGCTCAGCACCTCGGGCACGTCGCCATCGACGATGCGTTTCGCCAGGCCTTCGGCCAGCGCGGTCTTGCCGACGCCCGCCTCGCCCACGTACAGCGGGTTGTTTTTGCGGCGGCGGCACAATATCTGGATGGTGCGTTCGACTTCTTCGGCGCGACCGACCAGTGGGTCGATCTTGCCCGCTGCGGCCAATTCATTGAGGTTGCTGGCGAATTCGGACAGGGGATCACCCTTGTGCTCGCCCTCCCCACCCTCGCCTTGCGGCGTATCGCCGGGCACCGGCTTGGGTTCGCTGTCGCCATCGTGGTGGGCGATGCCATGCGATATGTAATTGACCACATCCAGCCGGTGCACGTCCTGCTTGTTAAGGAAATAAGCCGCGTGCGAATCCTTCTCACCGAAGATCGCCACCAGCACGTTGGCACCGGTGACCTCCTTCTTGCCTGACGATTGGACGTGGTAGACCGCACGCTGCAGCACGCGCTGGAAACCGAGTGTGGGTTGGGTATCGCGGCCATCGTCCTCGGCGAGCTGGTTCACTGAAGCTTCAATCGCTTCTTCCAGTTCATGGCGCAGGCGCGGGAAATCGGCGCCGACCGCTTTCAGCACAGTTTCCGCGGAGGCGTTGTCGAGCAGCGCCAGCAGCAGGTGCTCCACGGTCATGAATTCGTGGCGCGCGTCACGCGCGCGCTTGTAGCACTGGCCAATCGACTGCTCGAGATCCTTGCTGAACATGGGGGCGGAACCCTCCGTAATGCGTCTACTTGCTATGTGGGGTTTTTCTGCACCCCGTACAAGTCCTTCTACGCTTTCTCCATGGTGCATAACAGGGGATGATGGTTCAGCCTTGCATATTCGTTCACTTGCGCCACCTTGGACTCAGCGATCTCGCGGGTGAATACCCCGCACACGCCGCGTCCACGGGTATGCACATGCAGCATCACCTGGGTGGCGCGTTCAAGATCCAGCGCGAAGAAACGGGTCAGCACCTCGATCACGAAGTCCATGGGCGTGTAATCGTCATTCAACAGCATCACCGAATACAGCGGTGGCTTGGCCGTCTGCGGCCGGCTGGGAGCGACTACGACACCGTGATCGTGTTCGTGCTGGGGATTTTCGGGTTGTTGGGGCATCGTTGAATTATACGGAGGCGGCATGCATGGACGCCGTCCATGCCAACGGTGAGAATGTAGGCATGCGTATTGATACCCAAGCCCGCACGGGCGCAGTCACATGAGTTATCGCGAAGGCAGGTTCTGGCAGCCGGACGTCACCGTGGCAACGATTGTCGTGCGTGACGGGCGCTTGCTATGCGTGGAAGAACGCGCCGACAACCAGGTGGTGATCAACCAGCCGGCCGGCCATCTGGAACCCGACGAAAGCCTGTTGCAGGCCGCGATGCGTGAAACCCGCGAGGAAACTGGCTGGGTCGTACGCCCCACTTGCTTCATCGGCGCTTACCAGTGGAAGGCACCCGTCCGTCCCGATGAAAGTGATGGCCGGCATTACCTGCGTTTCGCCTTCGCCGCCGATGCGGTGGAGGAAATCCCCGGGCATCGGCTGGACGAAGGCATCCTCCGCGCCCTGTGGCTGACTCCGGATGAACTGCAAGTCTTGGCGCCACGGCATCGTAGTCCGTTGGTCTGGCGCACCGTCGCCGACTATCTGGGGGGACATCGCCATCCTCTTTCGCTGGCGAGCCAACTGGCATGAGTGCTGGGCATATCGTCATCGGCATGTCCGGCGGCGTGGATTCCTCGGTCGCGGCCCTGCTCCTGCGTGACCAGGGCCTGGAAGTGACTGGCCTGTTCATGCAGAACTGGGCGGAGGATGGAACAGGGGATTGCCGCGCCGAAGATGATCGCCGCGACGCGGTGGCCGTTTGCGGCACGCTGGGCCTGCCGATCCGGTTCCGGGATTTCTCGCGCGAATATTGGGAGGGGGTATTCACGCATTTCCTGGCCGAATACGCCGCCGGGCGCACACCAAACCCAGACGTGCTGTGCAACCGCGAAATCAAGTTCAAGCATTTCCTCGATGCTGCGCTTGAGCTTGGTGCGGACGCAATCGCGACCGGCCATTACGCACGGGTGGACTGCGTGGATGGACGCAGTCGGCTGCTGCGCGCACGTGACGCCAGCAAGGATCAGAGCTATTTCCTGCACCAACTGGGGCAGGCGCAATTGGCGGCTACGTGCTTCCCGCTGGGCGGGATGCACAAGGAAGAAGTACGCCGAATTGCCTTGAAGGCTGGTTTGCCCACCGCAGCCAAGAAAGATTCCACCGGGATCTGTTTCATTGGCGAACGCGACTTCCGCGAGTTCCTGTCGCAGTACCTGCCCGCCAAGCCTGGCCATATCCTCGATCCGCAGGGCGTGCCCGTGGGCGAACATCCCGGGGTTTTCTATTTCACCCTGGGCCAGCGCGAAGGCCTGCACATTGGCGGCGTGCGTGGCCGCGATGCCGCGCCATGGTATGTGGTCGGTAAAGACATCGAGCGCAACATCCTGTACGTCGACCAGGGACAGGACAGCCCGTGGTTGCAGTCGATGACCCTGCGTAGTGAACGTGCCCACTGGATTGCCGGTACCGCGCCAGCCGCGCAGTTCTCCTGCACCGCGCAGACCCGCTATCGACAAGCAGATGAGCCTTGCGATGTGCAAGTGCTGGATGACGGTAGCCTGCAGATGGCATTCGCACGTCCGCAACGGGCGGTCACCCCCGGCCAGTCAGTGGTCTTGTATGACGCAGACGTCTGCCTGGGCGGGGCAGTGATCCTGTCAACCGATGCGCCGGTTGCAGGGCGTGAACCTGCAAGGAGCCATGCTGCATGAGTGACGCGCTAATTAGAATGGGCATCGATGATCGCGTGCTGGCATTGGCTGGCGTGCTGCAGGCCTTGGCCCATGTGCGCCGGATCGCCGATACCGGGCAATCGGAGGCAGCGCCGGTCGAGACCGCGTTGGCAAGCGTGCTGCGCTTGGAGGCTGACACCGCAGAAGCGGTTTACGGTGATGCTCAGGGCTTGCGCCCAGGCCTGCGGCTGCTGCGCGACAATCTGGCCAACAACCCCCGCGACGAAGCGCTGGGCAAGCTGGCGCTGGCGGTATTGCAACTGGAACGCCGCTTCAGTCACGACAATGCGATGGCGACGAAAGTCGGAGCCGGGATTTCAGACGCTGCGGAAACTGCAGCCAGGCTGGGTACCAGCCATCCCGACGTCATCAGCCAACTGGCCGAATTGTATGCCGACACGATCAGCCAACTGAGCCCGCGGATCATGGTCCAGGGCAACCCGCATTACCTGGGCCAGGCCGGGGTGGTCGCGGAAATTCGTTCCCTGTTGCTGGCGGCTCTGCGTTCGGCGGTGTTGTGGCGGCATTCGGGCGGGACCCTGTGGGACTTCGTATTCCGCCGCAGCGACATGGCCGCCGCAATCGACGCACGACTGGGCTGAAACCAGTCGCCAGCGTACGGAATTGGTCTGTTTACGGCATAATTACGGGGTTAACCGGCGTGTTTTCCCGCCAACTCCCACCCTGTACGGAGCCCTCCCCCATGGCTGATTCATTCGCCACCCGCGCCCACCTCGACGTCAATGGCAAGTCCTATGCCTACGCCAGCCTGACCAAGCTGGGAGAAAGATATGATCTGGCCGGCCTTCCGTATTCGATGAAGATCCTGCTGGAGAACCTGTTGCGCCATGAAGACGGCGTCAGCGTGCTCCCGGCGCATATCGAAGCGGTTGCGCAGTGGGACGCGAATGCCGAGGCCAGCACCGAGATCGCCTTCATGCCGGCACGCGTGTTGCTGCAGGACTTCACCGGCGTGCCCTGCGTGGTGGATCTGGCGGCGATGCGTGATGCGGTGACGCGGCTTGGTGGCAGCGCCAGCCAGATCAATCCGCTGATTCCCTCGGAACTGGTCATCGATCATTCTGTGCAGGTCGATGTCTATGGTCGCGCGGATGCGCTGGATCTCAACGGCAAGATCGAATTCGAGCGCAATGCAGAGCGTTACAGCTTCCTGCGCTGGGGTCAGAAGGCGTTCGAGAATTTCAAGGTGGTGCCGCCGAATACCGGCATCGTCCACCAAGTGAACCTGGAAAACCTGGCTCGCGTGGTCATGGAACGCATCGTCGATGGCGAGCTGATGGCATTTCCTGACACCGTGTTCGGCACCGACAGCCATACCACCATGATTAACGGCATAGGCGTGCTCGGCTGGGGCGTGGGCGGCATCGAGGCCGAAGCCGCGATGCTCGGCCAGCCGTCCTCGATGCTGATCCCGCAGGTCGTCGGTTTCCGCCTGACCGGCAAGATGCCGGAAGGGGCCACCGCCACCGACCTGGTGCTGACTGTCACCCAGATGCTGCGCAAGTACGGTGTGGTCGGCAAGTTCGTCGAGTTCTTCGGTGATGGCCTGCAGCACCTGCCGCTGGCTGACCGCGCCACGATTGCCAACATGGCCCCGGAATACGGCGCGACCTGCGGCATCTTCCCGATCGATGCCGAGGCGGTGAACTACCTGCGGCTATCCGGTCGCAGCGAGGAGCAGATCGCGCTGGTCGAGGCTTATGCCAAGGCGCAGGGCATGTGGCACGACGCCGATTCGCCGCACGCAACCTACTCCGCAACGCTGGACCTTGACCTGGCCGAAGTGAAACCTTCGCTGGCCGGCCCCAAGCGCCCTCAGGATCGCGTGTTGCTGGAGGACATGAAGGACAATTTCGCCGACAACCTCGGCCCGCTGGTCGCGCACCGCAAGGCGCGCAACGAGACCGTTCAGGACTTCAAGGACGAAGGCGGCGCGCAGCCGCAGGCCGAGCATCTGGCAGCCAACCCGATCTCCAGGATCCGGATCAAGGATCAGGATGCAGTGCTGTGCGATGGCTCGGTAGTAATTGCCGCGATCACCTCATGCACCAACACCTCCAATCCGGCGGTCATGCTCGGCGCCGGCTTGTTGGCGCGTAATGCGGTGGCCAAGGGCCTTAAGTCCGCGCCGTGGGTCAAGACCTCGATCGGCCCCGGCTCGCTGGTCGTCACTGACTATCTGAGGAAGGCCGGTGTGCTGGCCGACCTGGAGCAGCTTGGCTTTTTCGTGGTCGGTTACGGCTGCACCACGTGTATCGGCAATTCCGGGCCATTGCCGGACGAAGTGTCCAAGGGCATCGCCGCGAACGAACTGGTGGTGGCCTCGGTGCTGTCAGGGAACCGCAATTTCGAGGGGCGGGTGCACTCAGAGGTCAAGGCCAACTATCTGGCCTCGCCGCCGCTGGTGGTGGCTTATGCCATCGCTGGAACGGTCAACATCGACTTGACCAAGGAGCCGTTGGGCAAGGATCCGGAAGGCAATGAGGTGTTCCTGCGCGACATCTGGCCGACC
The DNA here is from genome assembly GCA_039918175.1 of Thermomonas sp. Classification (GTDB taxonomy): domain Bacteria; phylum Pseudomonadota; class Gammaproteobacteria; order Xanthomonadales; family Xanthomonadaceae; genus Thermomonas. The sequence continues at coordinate 154 of JBDSIA010000154.1, read as the reverse complement.
AACAAGGACATTGGCGACATGATCGCAGCCACCGTCGGGCCGGAACTGTTCGCGCAGAACTATGCCGACGTGTTCAAGGGCGACAGTCGCTGGAACCAGATCGCCGCACCCGAGGGCGAGTCTTACGCGTGGAGCGAAGACTCGACCTACATCA
>JBDSIA010000153.1:0-2563 GCA_039918175.1 Thermomonas sp. | reverse complement strand
TGGATACCCCGCGCGACGTACGCGGCTTCTCGGTCAAGCTGTACACGTCGGAAGGCAATTGGGACCTGGTCGGCAACAATATCCCGGTGTTCTTCATCCAGGACGCGATCAAGTTCCCGGACCTGATTCATGCGGTCAAGATGGAACCCGACCGCGGATGGCCGCAGGCGGGCAGCGCCCATGACACGTTCTGGGATTTTGTGTCGCTGATGCCGGAGACCCTGCATACAGTCATGTGGGCGATGAGCGACCGCGCGATCCCGCGCAGCCTGCGGATGATGGAAGGGTTCGGCATTCACAGTTTCAGGCTGCTCGATGCAGAAGGAATAAGTACCTTCGTCAAATTCCACTGGCGGCCCAAGCTGGGCCTGCAAAGCACGGTATGGGACGAAGCGGTCAAGTTGCAGGCGGCCGACAACGATTTCCATCGTCGAGACCTGTGGGAGGCGATCAATGCCGGCGACTTCCCGGAGTGGGAGCTTTCGGTGCAGTTGTTTACCGATGAAGATGCCGAGCGATTCCCGTTCGACCATCTGGACCCGACCAAGCTGATCCCAGAGGAACTCGTGCCGCTGACCGTAGTGGGCCGCATGGTGCTGGACCGCAATCCGGATAATGTGTTCGCCGAAACCGAACAGGTCGCGTATTGCCCCGCCAACGTGGTGCCCGGCATCGATTTCTCCAATGATCCGTTGTTGCAGGGCCGGTTGTTCTCGTATCTCGACACGCAGCTGTCGCGCTTGGGTGGCCCCAACTTCCATCAGATCCCGGTGAACGCGCCGAAGTGTCCTTTTGCCAATCACCAGCGCGATGGCCATATGCAGATGGATGTGCCGAAGGGGCGCGTGGCCTATGAACCCTCAAGCCTGGACCCGCAATCACCGCGCGCCAGCCGTGCCATGGGCTTCACCTCGTTCGTCGAACAGCCTGACGACGGCGTCAAGGGACGCGTGCGGGCTGCCAGCTTTGCGGATCATTACAGCCAGCCGCGCATGTTCTTCCACAGCCAGTCGCGGCTGGAGCAGGCACATATCGCCTCTGCGATCGTGTTCGAATTGTCCAAAGTCGCTGCGCCGCATGTGCGCGAGACCGTGATCAGTCACCTGCGCAACGTCGAGGAATCGCTGGCGCAGCGGGTGGTCGATGGCCTGGGCATGGCGACAATGCCCGCCGCCGCCGTGCCCGCTGCACCGGTACTCGACCTGCCGCCGTCCCCCGCGCTCGCCATCATCGAAAAGGCGAAGTCGACGCTCCGTGGGCGATGCGTGGCAATCCTGGTCGCGGAGGGCACGGATATGAAGCAGGTGTCCGCGATTCGCGCCGCAGCACGCAAAGCGGGCGCGCAGGTGAAACTGGTGGCCCCCAAACTCACGATCATGGATGCAGGCGGCAAGCAGGTCGACGCGGATGGGCAGTTGGCCGGAACGCCCTCGACGTTGTTCGATGCGGTGGCCAGCGTACTGACCCCGCAAGCGGCGGAAATGTTGGCCCGCGACGGCGCCGCCGTGGACTGGTTCCGTGACGCCTTCGGGCATCTGAAGGCCATCGCTGCTTGCGGTGGTACCCGCAAGTGGCTCTTCAAGACCGCAGGACTAAAGCCGGATGCAGGTGTGTTCGAGCCCGAGGACGTGACGGGGTTCATCGAGGCAGCGAAGACGCGGCAATGGAAACGCGAACCCAAGGTCCGCACCTTGGCCTGAATGTCTCCGCCCAACAAAAAACCCGCGATAGCTCGCGGGTTTTTTGCGATCAGATGGAGCTGCAGATCAGACCTGCATCGCCTTCGCGACTTCAGCCGCATAATCCTCGACGACTTTCTCGATGCCTTCGCCCACCGCCAAACGCGTAAACGACACCACGTCGGCGCCAGCGGCCTTCATCGCCTGCTCGACGGTCTGGTCGGTGTTCAGCACGTAAGGCTGGCCGTACAGACTGACTTCGTTGACGATCTTGGCGAGTTTGCCGCCGATGATCTTCTCCAGGATGTCGGCCGGCTTGGCCTTGTCTTTTTCGGACATCTTGGCCAGCTCGATTTCCTTTTCCTTGGCCACGAATTCGGCTGGCACGTCGGCCGCCTTGTTGTACGGCGGGTTCATCGCCGCCACGTGCATGGCCACGCCACGCGCCAGCTCGGCATCGCCACCGGCCAGTTCGACCAGCACGCCGATCTTGCCGCCATGGACATAGGCGGCAATGTTGTTGGTCTTGCTGTTGGCGCTCGCCATGCGACGCACCAGCACGTTCTCGCCAACCTTGGCGATCACGGCGGCGCGGGCTTCTTCGACGGTTCCGCCGGAGGGCAGGGCGACCGACTTCAGCGCTTCGACATCAGCCGCGCCGGAGGCCAGCGCGGCGGCGGCGACGGACTTGGCGAAGTCGAGGAAGTTGTCATCCTTGGCCACGAAATCGGTTTCGGAGTTGATTTCGACCAGCACGGCCTTGCCGCCGTCCTGGGCCATCACGATGCGGCCTTCAGCGGCCACGCGGCTGGCCTTCTTGTCGGCCTTGGCCAAGCCTGACTTGCGCAGGGCCTCGGCGGCGGCGTCGATGTCGCCGCCGGTTT
>JBDSIA010000152.1:0-2586 GCA_039918175.1 Thermomonas sp. | reverse complement strand
TCGACGTCACCGGACTGGGTGCGCCACTCGGTGATCAGCCCGATCACCGGATGCGCGCTACCGCGATCATTCTCGGTACTGTTGGCGCCGGCCAGGCCGGCGAGGTTGCGCGCGGCATCCACCACCGCCGCCTGCATGCCATAGCAGATGCCGAAATACGGCAGCGCGTGCTCGCGCGCGAATTGCGCGGTCAGCACCTTGCCCTCGAAACCGCGATCACCGAAGCCGCCCGGCACCAGCACTCCATCCAAGCCGGCTAATGACATGGTCGCCCCGTCGCGCTCGATGTCCTCGGACTCCAGCCACTGCAGATTGACCTTGGTGCGCTGGCGCACCCCGCCGTGCTTGAGCGCCTCGCCGACCGACTTGTACGCATCCTTGTGGTCCACGTACTTGCCGACGATGCCAATGGTGACTTCGTCGATTGGGTGCTCGCTGGCATCCACCACCGCCTGCCACTCGGACAGGTCGGCATCAGGCCGCGCCTTGTCGAGGTGCAGGTGTTCGACCACGATCTGATCGAGTTTTTGCGCGTGCAACCACATCGGGATCTTGTAGATATTGTCCAGGTCCATCGCCGAGATCACCGCGCGCTCAGGCACGTTGGTGAACAGTGCGATCTTGCGACGCTCGCTGTCGGGCAACGGCTGCTCGCTGCGGCACAGCAGCACGTCCGGCTGGATGCCGATGGAGCGCAGTTCCTTGACCGAGTGCTGGGTCGGCTTGGTCTTCAGCTCGCCGGCCGCGGCGATATACGGCACCAGGGTTAGGTGCATGTACATCGCCATCTCCGGGCCGCGCTCGGTGCGCATCTGGCGAATTGCTTCGAGGAACGGCAGCGATTCGATATCGCCGACGGTGCCGCCGATTTCGACCAGGGCCACATCGAAGCCTGTGGTGGCAGCATCGATGCAACGCTTGATCTCGTCGGTCACGTGCGGGATCACCTGTACCGTCCCGCCGAGATAATCTCCCCTGCGCTCGTTGCGGATCACAGCCTCGTAAATCTTGCCGGTGCTGACCGAGTTCAGGCCGGACAGGCGGGTATTGACGAAGCGCTCGTAGTGGCCGAGGTCGAGGTCGGTCTCGGCGCCATCGTCGGTGACGAACACTTCGCCGTGCTGGAACGGGCTCATCGTGCCCGGATCAACGTTGAGGTACGGGTCCAGCTTCATCATGGTGACGCGCAGACCACGGGCCTCGAGAATCGCAGCCAGCGAGGCGGCGGCAATGCCCTTGCCGAGCGAGGACACCACGCCCCCGGTAACGAAGACGAGCGGAGTCTGGGAAGCGGGGGAAGTCATGTCGGCAGCGCGTCGCTGGAAAGCCACATTCTAAGGGCAAGCGCGTCCGGCTGCACGCGCCAGCCAGCGCACCTTCGACGGAACTCATTGATAGACAACAGGAATCCGTCAAACACCGTACGCGTCACCGGATTTCACTGCTTGACCCCGTGCGCGCCGGCGGACATCCTGCTGCGTCCCCTTGCAGTGCGCCCCATGAGCAGCCGTTACAACGCCGAAGACATCGAAGTCCTGTCCGGGCTGGACCCGGTCAAGCGCCGCCCAGGCATGTATACCGACACCACCCGGCCCAACCATCTGGCCCAGGAAGTCATCGACAACGCAGTGGACGAGGCGCTGGCCGGCCACGCGCGCGGCATCGAGGTCATCCTGTTCGAGGACGGCAGCTGCGAAGTCAGTGACGACGGCCGCGGGATGCCGGTGGACATCCATCCTGACGAGAAGATCCCCGGCATCGAGCTGATCCTCACGCGGCTGCATGCCGGCGGCAAGTTCAGCAACAAGAACTACACCTTCAGCGGCGGCCTGCACGGCGTGGGCGTAAGCGTCGTCAACGCGCTGTCGAATCATGTCGATGTGTTCATCAAGCGCGATGGCAACGAATACAAGATGTCGTTCAAGGACGGCAACCGGATTTCACCTCTGGAAGTGATCGGCAACGTCGGCAAGAAGAACACCGGCACCCGCCTGCGTTTCTGGCCGGACCCGAAATATTTCGATACACCGAAATTCAACCTGCGCGCGCTCAAGCACCTGCTGCGCGCGAAGGCGGTGCTGTGCCCGGGGCTAACCGTAAGTCTGTTCGATGCGGCCAGCGGCGAGCGCATCGAATGGCATTACGAAGACGGTTTGAAGGATTATCTGCGCGGCGAACTCACCGACCGCGAGCTGCTGCCGCCGGATTTATTCGTTGGTTCGCTCAGGAAAGACACCGAAACCGTCGACTGGGCCGTGGCCTGGGTCGTCGAAGGCGAGCTGGTCCAGGAAAGCTATGTCAACCTGATCCCCACCGCGCAGCACGGCACGCATGTGAACGGCCTGCGCACTGGCTTCACGGATGCGTTACGTGAGTTCTGCGACTTCCGCAACTTGCTTCCTCGTGGTGTGAAGCTGGCGCCGGAAGACGTGTGGGATCGGATTGCGTTTGTGCTGTCGGTGAAGATGACCGACCCGCAATTCAGCGGACAGACCAAGGAACGTTTGAGCTCACGGCAAGCCGCGGGTTTCGTTGAAGGCGCCGCGCACGATGCGTTCAGTCTATGGTTGAACCAGCACACCGAAT
>JBDSIA010000151.1:0-12096 GCA_039918175.1 Thermomonas sp. | reverse complement strand
TTTTGTTGATGCGTTCGCGTTTTCTGCTTGTTGTTGCTCTGGCCACCGCTGGCCTTGCCTTTGCCCAGACCCCCGCGCCGACCCCGGTCCCGCAGCCCACCGCGCTCAGCGACAACCTGCCGATCCCGGACGCGCCTGCCCCGGCCACCTCCAAGGCGTGGATCCTGATGGATTACGGCACGGGCCAGGTCTTGGCGGGCGAGAACTACGACGTCCAGCTCGAACCGGCCAGCATCACCAAGGTCATGACCAGTTATGTGATCGCCGCGGAAATGGCTTCAGGCAAGATCAAGGGCACTGACCAGGTGATGATGAGCGAGCACGCCTGGCGCGAGGGCGGCGCCGGCACCGAGGGCAGTTACAGCGGCTTCCCGGTCAACCAGACCGCACCTTTGGTCGAAATGGAAAAAGGCATGGTGGTGCAGTCCGGCAATGATGCTGCGATCGCCCTGGCCGAACACGTCGCCGGCAGCGAGGCCGCTTTCGGCCAGCTGATGAATGCCTATGCCCAGCGCATCGGCATGAAGCATTCGCACTTCGTCAATCCGCACGGCCTGCCTGCCGAGGGACACCTGACCACTGCGCACGATCTTGCGCGACTGGGCCAGGCGCTGATCCGCGATTTCCCCGAGGCCTATGCCTACAACAAGATCAAGGAACTCACGGTCGGGCCGATCACCCAGCCCAACCGCAACCTGCTGCTGTGGCGTGATCCGTCGGTGGACGGGATCAAGACCGGGCATACGCAAGGTGCCGGCTACTGCTTGATGGCCTCAGCCAAGCGCGGCGACCAGCGCCTGATCAGCGTGGTAATGGGCGACACCAGCGTCAACCAGCGTGCGGTGGATTCGCAGGCACTGCTGAACTGGGGCTTCCGCTTCTACGAGACCCATGCGCTGTACTCCGCCAATAAGCCGCTGGCGACCCCCAAGGTATGGAAGGGTGCCGGCGACAGCGTTGCGGTCGGCGTAGCGCAGCCCTTGTTGGTCAGCACCCCGCGCGGCAAATACGACCACCTAAAGGCCAGCATGGACCTGCCCAAGTCGCTGGTGGCACCGATTGCCAAGGGCCAGAAACTCGGCACGGTGAAGGTCATGCTGGACGGCAAACTGGTCGCCCAATCGCCGCTGGTAGCTCTCAATGCGGTGGAAGAGGGCGGATTCTTCAAGCGCCTGTGGCATGAACTGCTGATGTGGTGGCAGTCGGTCTGAGTCTGATCAGTCCGGTGAATTGAAGCCGCGGCGCCAGCCCCCATAATCGGGTGATGGACATGACCTCAGACAATCCCGAAGTTCCTGACGAAAGCCGCGGGTTTCAGTTCCCCGGCACCTTCGAACTCGCTGCGATGGGCGAGGCCGACCGTCGCCTTGAGCAATCGCTGCCAAAGGCGTTGATGGATGCCGGCGTCGATGTGGTCAGTGAGCAGATCACCTGGAAGCATTCCTCGACCGGCAAGTTCGTGTCGGTGCGCATCGGGTTCCGCGCCGAAAATCGCGAGGACTATGACCGCGCCCACGTGGCCCTGCGCGAACACCCCGATGTGAAGTGGACGATCTGAGCCACGCCATCGTCCGCGATCTCGGCCGTCAGCCGTACGAGCCGGTGTGGCGTGCGATGCAAAGTTTCACCGATGCGCGCGACGCCGACACTCCCGACGAAGTCTGGCTGGTCGAGCACGAACCCGTGTTCACCCTCGGTCAGGCCGGCAAGCCCGAGCACGTACTGATGCCGGGCGACATCCCGGTGCTGCACGTGGATCGTGGCGGACAGGTGACCTATCACGGTCTCGGCCAACTCGTGGCGTATCCGCTGCTTGACCTGCGCCGCCTGAAGATCGGCGTGCGCGCCTACGTGTGCAGGATCGAGCAGGCGATCATCGATACCCTGGCCGATTGGAACATCGAAGGGATGCGCCGCGATGGCGCGCCCGGCGTGTATGTCGGCGATGCAAAAGTCGCCGCGCTCGGCATCCGCGTGCGCCGTGGCTGCACCTTCCATGGTCTGGCCTTCAATATCGCGATGAGTACCGAGCCCTTCCAGCGAATCAATCCCTGTGGCTATGCAGGCCTGCAGGTGGTGGCGATGGCGGATCTTGGCGGCCCGTCGTCGCTGGACGCGGTCAAGCCGGTGCTGCTACGGCACTTGGCCTCACAGTTCGGACTGGACCTGCACGTCGAAGCCGACCTGCCAGCCCAGCTGGCTGCGGCCTGAGCGTGGCTTCTGAGCGATAATGTGGCGATGAACAGCGCGCGCCGCAGCATTCCCTTGGCAGTCGTCGTCGACGCTCCCGTCTCCCTTGAACCGGGTGCGCGCCAGGTCGCCGGCGACAAGATCGGGCGTTCACCTGTCGAATTCGTCGAGGCGCCGGTGCTGCGCAAACCGTCGTGGATCCGGGTGCGGATTCCGTCAGGCAATGCGGTGGCCAACCTCAAGGCCAAGCTGCGCGAGAACCGCTTGGTGACCGTGTGCGAAGACGCCAGCTGTCCCAATATCCACGAATGCTTCAGCCACGGCACCGCGACCTTCATGATCCTGGGCGACGTGTGCACGCGCCGCTGTTCGTTTTGCGATGTTGCCCATGGCCGGCCGAAACCCGCTGACGCAGGCGAGCCGCAGCGGCTGGCGAGTACGGTCGCCGACATGGGTCTGAAGTACGTGGTGATCACCAGCGTCGATCGCGACGACCTGCGCGACGGTGGCGCCCAGCACTTCGTCGATTGCATCCGCGAGACCCGCGCGGCCGCGCCCGGCATCCGCATCGAGATCCTGACCCCGGATTTCCGCGGCAAGGGCCGCATGGAACGTGCGCTGGAGATCCTGGCCATATCGCCACCGGACGTGTTCAACCACAACATTGAAACCGTGCCGGATCTGTATCGCAACGTACGCCCGGGCGCCGACTACCAGTGGTCGCTGACCCTTCTGAAGACATTCAAGGCGCAGCATCCGGGCATCCCGACCAAGTCCGGGATCATGCTCGGCCTGGGCGAAACCATGGAGCAGGTGCAGACGACCTTGCGCGACCTGCGCGCGCATGACGTGGAAATGATCACGATTGGCCAATACCTGCAGCCGAGCGCCCATCACCACCCGGTGCTTCGTTACTGGACGCCCGAGGAATTCAAGGAACTGGAAGGGTTCGGGATGGCGCTGGGTTTCTCGCATGTGGCCTCCGGCCCGATGGTGCGCAGCTCCTACCACGCCGACCAGCAGGCGGCAGGCGTCGTCTGACCGCTCTCCATCTCTACCCAACCCAAAAGTGTGGCTGCGAGAGCATCGGGTAGGGTGCAGTGCGGCATTTTGAGCCGCGCTGCGCGCTACCCGGTGCTAGGCGCAGCCTGGCCAGCCACACCCCCTCCATTCACATCCCTTCGCGTGTGGACGTTAGAGTGAATCCTGGCGCAGCCACGCCACGTATAGAGACGAACTTCCGGCACTGTTGCCCAGTCCCACCTTGACCCATCCTGACCTTACGGCTCCCCCACGCCGCGGACATACCATGAAGCCCATCCGTACTCTGCTTGTCCTCTCCCTCGGCCTGGCCCTGGCCGCCCCGCTCGCCTTGCTGGCGCGGAGCGACAAAGGCGCGCTGCTGGCCGCGCCGACTGCCGACCAGTCAACAACCTCGCGCATGGTCTACGGCCTGTTGTCCGACAGCCGCTACGCCTACCGCCCGCGTGCGCTGGACGATGCACTGTCGCAGGACGTGCTCAAGCGCTACCTGGAAACCCTCGATCCCGGCAAGGTGTTCTTTACTGCCCAGGACATCGCCGGCTTCGACCAGTACAAGACCCGTCTGGACGATGCGATCAAGAGCGGAGACGTGACCCCGGCATGGGCAATGTTCGCGCTCTACCGGCAGCGCATGAACGAACGCCTGACCCAGGCCCGCGCCTTGCTGAAAGGCGATTTCGACTTCACCAGCGACGAGCAGTACCAGTACGATCGCGAGGATGCGCCGTGGGCGGCCAGCAAGGATGTGCTGGACAACCTGTGGCGGCAATCGGTGAAGAACGACTGGCTGCGTCTCAAGCTGGCCGGCAAGAAGCCCGACGAGATTCGCAAGACCCTCGACAAGCGTTACGCCAACGTGCTCGACAGCGTGTCCGAACTCAAGGGCGATGACGTGTTCCAGAGCTTCATCAACGCCTATGCCGGAGCGATCGACCCGCACACGGACTATCTGAATCCGCGCAGCGCTGCAAACTTCAACCTGCAGATGTCCAACTCGCTGGAAGGCATCGGCGCGGTGCTGCAGAAGCAGGACGACGTGATCCTGATCCGCGAGATCGTGCCCGGTGGGCCGGCCTCGCGCAGCAGCCTCAAGCCGGGCGACCGGCTCACAGCGGTAGGTCAGGGCGCTTCGGGGGAGATGAAGGACATCGTTGGCTGGCGCATCGACGACGCGGTGCAGTTGATCCGCGGCGCCGCCGATACGCAGGTGCGGCTGGACGTTGTCGCCGCCGAAGCGCCGCTGGACAGCAAGCCGGAACGGCTGGTGATCACCCGCGCCAAGGTGCGCCTGGAAGACCAGGCGGCCAAGGCGGAGACGATTGCCCTGCCAGCCAGCGACGGCCAGCCGCCGCGCAGGATCGGTGTGATCAAGTTGCCCGGCTTTTATCAGGACTTCGACGCACACCGTCGCGGCGACAAGGACTACGCGTCGGCTACCCGCGATATCGCGCGTCTGCTGGGCCAATTCCGCGCGCAAAAGATGGATGGCGTGGTGCTGGACCTGCGCAACAACGGCGGCGGCTCGCTTAGCGAGGCGATCGAACTGACTGGCCTGTTCATCGACCAGGGTCCGGTGGTGCAAGTGCGCGAATCCGGTGGCCGGGTCGTCGTCAACGACGACCGCAAGCCCGGCGTGGCATGGAGTGGTCCGCTGGCGGTGCTGGTCAACCGCGGCTCGGCCTCGGCGTCGGAAATCGTCGCCGGTGCGATCCAGGACTATGGTCGCGGCCTGATCATCGGCGAGACCACCTTCGGCAAGGGCACGGTGCAGAACCTGGTCGACTTGGACCGCTGGCCGGCCAACGAGAAGCCGCGTTTCGGCCAGGTCAAGCTGACCATCGCGCAATTCTTCCGCCCGGGTGGCAGCAGCACGCAGAACAAGGGCGTGGTGCCCGATGTCGGCTTCCCGACGAGCGTGGACGCCAGCGAATATGGCGAGAGCAAGTTCGACAACGCCTTGCCGTGGACGCGGATCGCGGCGGCGCCACACGTGCAGTACGGCAACTTCGCCTCGCTGCTGGGCAAGCTTGATGCACGCCATGACGCACGCGTGGCCAAGGATGTGGAGTTCCAGTGGTGGGCCGAGGACGTGGCAACGTTCCGCAAGGAACAGGCGAAGAAGTCGTTCTCGCTCAACGAGGCCGCGCGCCGGACCGAGCGCGACGTGTTCGATGCCAAGCGCAAGGCGCGTGCCGACAAGCGCGTGGCGCTCGGCATCGCATTGGATCCGCTGTTGCAGCCGCGTTCGGACGACGGCCTGCAGGAGAGCGAGCGCAACGTGGCGCAGGATGCCGCGCGCGACCTGGCGGCCAGGAAGATCACCGATCCGTTGCTGCGCGAAGCGGTGGCGATCCTGGGGGATGCGATCAGCCTGCTCGGCGCGGACCCCAAGTTGTCTGCGCAGGTATTGCCCGAATCCCGCAGCGCCGGCCACTGGGTGGATTGAAACAAGCGGGTAGCGCTGATCCAGGCGGGCGCCATCGCGGCGCCCGCCGTGTTTTCGGAGACGGGTTTTTTCCGGGCATCCAGTGCCATGCTTGAAGCGTCGGGCTCGAAACGCCAGGCTTGAATCGATAACGGAATGCAACGCACGGGGACAGTCGTGATGCACGGCACGGACAAAGCGGCAGGCGCCCGCGTGGCAATCGCGCTGGCACTGGTCTACGTGATCTGGGGATCGACTTACCTGGGAATTCGTTTCGCGCTGGAGGGCGGATTTCCGCCGTTCCTGCTCGGTGGGATGCGTTTCACCCTTGCCGGCGCGCTGATGTTCACGGCGCTGCGCTGGCGCAGCATGCCAGTGCCGACCCGGGCGCAATGGGGCAATGCGGCGGTGATGGGCGTGCTGTTGCTGATGTTCGGCAACGGCATGGTCAATCTTGCGGAAAAAACCGTGCCCTCTGTCATGGCGGCAGTGGCGGTGGCATCGGCGCCGCTGTGGATGGGCGTGTTCGCCGCGATTCGCGGGCAGCGGCCGAACAAGCTCGAGTGGCTTGGATTGGGCATTGGTTTTCTTGGCGTGGTCTGGCTCAACTCGGGTAACAGCCTCAACACCGCGCCGCAGGGCTTGCTTGCACTGGTGGTGGCGCCGGTTGCGTGGGCGTTCGGCTCGATCTGGAGCCGCGGCCGCGACCTGCCACCGCCGCTCATGGCTGCGGCCGCGCAGATGATCTGCGGCGGGCTGGTGATGTGCGTGGTCGGACTGGCATTCGGCGAGCGCATGCACGCGCTGCCCACGCAGGCAGGCATCGCCGCGTTCGTGTACCTGCTGATATTCGGCTCGATTATCGGCTTCTCTGCCTACATCTGGCTGTTGCATCACGTGCGTCCGGCGCTGGCCGGCAGTTATGCCTACGTCAACCCGGCGATTGCAGTGGCGCTCGGCGCCTGGCTGGCAGGCGAGCGCTTCGGCCTGCATGAACTGGTCGCGATGGGGGTGATCCTGCTTGGCGTGGTCGCGATCACGCTGGCGAAGGCGCGCCACTCAAAAGCGCATCCTTCGAAAGCGAAAGCGCCGGCATGACCTCGCAACGCCTGGACCGGCGCGGTCTTTGGGTCGCGGTGGGATCGTTCGTGCTGTGGGGCCTGATGCCGCTGTACTGGCACCTGCTCAAGTCGGTGCCGTCGATGCAGATCATCGCCCACCGGATCGTGTGGAGCACGCTGCTGGTGGCCGGTTGGCTGACCTGGAAATATGGCCGCGGCTGGTTGCGTGAAACCCTGTCGCAGCCACGTGCGGCGTGGATGCTCGCGCTGAGCGGCGGGCTGATCGCGTTCAACTGGGGCATGTACATCTGGGCGGTGAATGCCGGCCACGTGGTCGAGACAAGCCTGGGCTATTTCATCAACCCCTTGTTCAACGTGGTGCTGGGCGTGGCGCTGCTGCATGAGCGGCTCAACCGTGTGCAGTGGCTGTCCGTCGCGATTGCGACGGGTGGCGTGCTGTGGCTGACCTTCAACTACGGCCGCTTTCCGTGGATCGCGCTGAGCCTGGCGGTGTCGTTCGGCACCTATGGGCTGGTGCGCAAACTGCTCGGGGTTCCGCCGGTGCGCGGGCTGGGTGTGGAAAGCATTTACCTGGTGCTGCCGGCACTTGCCCTGCTGCTGTGGGGCGAAATGCATGGCGACAGTCATGTGATCGCGCATGCAGCCGTCGCAAGCTGGAGCTGGCAGATCATGGGGCTGCTGATGCTCGGTGGCGCGCTCACCGCGCTGCCGTTGATCGGATTTGCCGACGCCGTGCAGCGCATTCCGTTTTCGATGGTCGGTGTGTTGCAGTACATCGCCCCGACAATGCAATTGTTGATCGGCGTGCTGGTGTTCCACGAATCTTTCGGTCGCGACCGCGCGATCGGCTTCACCTGCATCTGGGTGGCGCTGGCGATCTTCGCCGTCGATGGCTTGCTGCGATCCCGCCGCGCGAACGCGGCGGGCATTGCCAAAGGCTGAGCGTAGTCGCTCGAGCACAACCGATTCAGGCGGCGCGCAGCGCCTCGGTCACCGGTAAACGCGCTGCCCGCAACGCCGGGAACAGGCCGCCCACCAATCCGATCCCCAGTGCCCACTTCAGTCCCGTCCACAGCAGCTCCGGCGACACCCGGAACTGGAACACCACCTGGCTGAAATTACTGCCGATCGTGCTGACCGTGTAACCGTTGAATAGCAGCCAGGCGATGCCCGCGCCGAGCAACCCGCCAAGCAGGGCAAGCAGCATGGTTTCCAGCATCACCGCAGTGACCACCGGCAGGCCGCGGAAGCCAAGCGCACGCATCGTCGCGATCTCGCGTGCGCGGCCGGCCACTGCGGCGTACATCGAGTTCAGCGCACCGAACACCGCACCGATCGCCATGATGCTGCCGATCACCTTGCCCAGGATGTTGATCAGTTTGGTCAGGACTTCGGACTGCTTGGCGTAATAGTCGTGGGTGGTTTCAACGTCCAGCTTCAGGCGCGGGTCCGCGGCCAGCGCAGCTGTGAGCCGCTTGAAGCCATCCTTGCCATCAAGCTTGACCGTTATCGACTGGAACGCGCTGCGTTGATAAGCCGGGCCCAGCACGTCGACATCGGCCCACAATTCCGAGTCATGCGAGTCGCCGGCCTTGAACACGCCCACCACGGTCCACATCTGGTTGGCCAGCTTGAGTCGCTTGCCCAGCTCCAGCCCGCGGAACTGCTGTTGCGCGCCCTGGCCCACGACAATCTCTCGCAGGCCAGCGCCGAACTTGCGGCCCCGGATGATCCTCATCCTGGGCCGCAGTGCCCAACCCGCCGGGCCGACGCCGCGGAACTGCACGTTGACGTCGGTGCCATCGGCCACGCTTGGCATGTTGACGACTTGCGATAGTTCCGGCGACGCCAACGGCTTGCCGTCCGCGCCCTTGGCAATGCCGGCAAGCCCGCCGATCAGCGGGACTTGGTCGCGCGTGATCACCGAGTTGGTTTCAGCTTGCGAGCCGCCGCGCAACACAATGGCAGTATCGTCGCCGCCGGTATTGTCCAGGGTCGCCTTGAACCCTTCGCCCATCGCCAGCATGGCCACCAGCACGCCGACGACGCCGGCGATGCCGACCACGATCACCGCCGATGCACCCCAGCGTTGCGGCAGGCCGGCAAGCCCGATCGAGGTCGCGGCCATTGCCAGCTTGCCGCTACGTGTCAGCAGCAACCACAACGCGATCAGCACCACCAAGCCGACCACCACGAACCACGGCACCATGATCCATACCACCAAGCCTGCAACCAGCGCCAACAAAGTCAGCAGGCCGGCGAAGAATCCCTTGAATCGTTTCATGTCATGAGTCCTGTTATCGGCCGGCCAGCGCATCGACGATATTCAGCCGCATCCCGCGCAAGGCAGGCAGCAGCCCCGTGAGCAGGCCGAAGACGAGCATTAACACCAGGCCTGTTGCGAGGGTTTCGGGGGGCAGGGTGGATGGCAGCTGGATCATGCCGCCGCTGCCAGCGACCGCCGCCTTCATCAGTAGCGGCGCCAGGCCAAGACCGATCAGGCCACCCAACACGACCAGCAAGGTCGATTCGGCCAGCACCAGCCACAGCACGCTACGGTTGGAAAAACCAATCGTCTTCAGCACCGCCAGTTCAGGGATGCGTTCGCGCACCGCCTGCGCCATGGTGTTGCCGGTCAACAGCAGCAGGGTGAAGAACACCGCGCCCATGATCGCCGTCACGATCAGGCCGATGTCGCCGATCTGCTTGGCGAAGCTCTGGTTGAATGCGGCTTCTGACTGGGTCTTGGTCTCGTGGTCCGAATTCGAACTGAGCTTGTCGACGGCATTGGCCACGCGATCCGATGCCGCTGCACTTTCCGGTTTCACGATGAACCAGCCGACCCGACCCTTCACGTAGTCATTGGCTTCATCGAAATATTTCCAGTGGAACAGCAGCACCTGCTCCTGGCCTTTCTGCTTGGGATCGTCGACGTGGTAAATGCCGCGCAGGGTGAATGGCCAATCGTTGCTGCCCTTGGTCGGGAAGATCGTGGCCTGCAGCGGGATGGTGTCGCCGACCTTCCAGCCGAAGCGCTTGGCCAATGCTTCGCCAACGATGGCGCCGGTGCGATCCTCCAGCCATGCCTTCTTCTGCTCGGCGGACATCTTGAATTCCGGGTAGGCATCCAGGTAATTCGGGCTGACGCTGAAGTTGGCGAAGAAGTTCTTCGGGTCACGGTAAATCCCGCCGAACCACGCGGCGAAGGCAACCTGTTTCACGCCCGGCGTCGCACGGATCTGTTCGGTCAGGCTGTACGGCAACATCTGCGTGATCGACAGCCGCGAGGACGTGACCATGCGGTTGGCGCCGTCGACCTGGCCGCCGGAGTTGAATGCCACGCGCACCGAGTCGAGCATCCCGAACAGCAGGAATGCGGCGATCACCGATACCAGTGTCAGGAATGTGCGGGTCTTGCTGCGAAACAGTGCGGCCCAGATGAGATGCAGGTATTTCATGACTGCCTCCCCTTAAGCCGCGTGCTGGATCTGCTCGACCAGGTTGCCCTTGTCGAGATGCAGGGTATGGGTTGCGTATTCGGCGGCCTTCGGGTCATGGGTCACCATGACGATGGTCTTGCCATGCTCGCGGTTGAGCGTCTGCAACAAGCCCAGGATTTCCTCGGCCGACGCACGGTCGAGGTCGCCGGTAGGTTCGTCACAAATCAGGATCGTCGGGTCGGAAACAATCGCGCGCGCAATCGCCACGCGCTGCTGCTGGCCGCCGGACAGCTCGTTCGGCCGATGCTTGCCGCGATCGGCCAGGCCTACAAGCTGCAGTGCGATCCCGGCGTTCTGCTTGCGTTGCGCCGCGGAGAGTTTGGTCAGCAGCAATGGCAGTTCCACATTCTTCTGCGCGGTCAGGGTCGGCATCAGGTTGTAGAACTGGAACACGAAACCAACATGGTTGCTGCGCCATTGCGACAACTGGCCGGAACCCATCGTGTCAATGCGGGTGTCGCCGACCGTGATCTCGCCCGAGGTTGGCGAATCCAGCCCGCCGATCAGGTTGAGCAGGGTGGTCTTGCCGGAACCCGACGGACCCATCAAGGCGACGAAATCGCCTTCTTCGATGTCGAGGTCCAGGCCATTGAGGACATCGACCTTTTCCGGGCCACGCTGGTAGGTCTTGTGCAGGTTGCGGATGCTGACGAGGGTGGACATGGTGGCTCCTGTTGGTTCTTGCTTGTAATTCCTACGCATGCAGTAATCCAGTGTCTTGCGCTTACGGTTCCGAAGTCGCGAAACCACGCTTGCGCGGATAGGGCTACGGCGTTTTATTCGTTATTCGTTTCGGCGCCTGAATCCTCACGCGCAAGTCGCACGCGTGCGCCATCGGCGAGCTTGTCGGAAGGTTCAAGGATCACCCGGTCGCCGCCAGCCAAGCCTTGCAGGATTTCGCGGTCGTCGCCCAGCGTGCGACCGAGCTTGACGCTGCGCTGGCGCGCCTGATCGCCATCCATCACGTACACAACATCCTTGCCGCCGCGTTGCACGATGGCATCCGCAGGCGCAAGCACGCCGGGCTTGCTGGTCATGCCGGCCGGCTTGACTGCTTCCAGAAAGCTGACCCGTGCGCCCATGTCCGGCACGATCCGCGCATCCTTGGCATCAATGCCAACCCGTACCTTGACCGTGGCCTTGCCGCGATCGGCGGCGGGAATGATCGCAATCACCTTGCCGGGGATTTTCCAGTCCTGGTAGGCGTTGAGAACGGTTTCGGTCGCCATGCCGGGCTTGACCCGGCCGATGAAGGCTTCGCCGACTTCGACTTCAACTTCGAGCGAATCCATATCGACAATCGTGCCGATGCCGGTCCGGGTGAAACCGCCACCCGCCGACAGCGGCGAGACGATTTCGCCCGGCTGCGCGGCCTTGGCGATCACCACGCCAGCGAATGGCGCGCGCACGATGGTGTTGTCCACGCTGTGTTCGGCGATCCGCAGGGAAGCGCTGGCGACTTGCGCGTTGCGCTCGGCGGTGGTCACTTGTGCACGCAACGCGTCGCGCTGTGAAACCGCCTGATCGAATTGCGCGCGCGACACGAGCTTCTGACCCACCAGCGAACCCAGACGCGCGGCATTGCTTTCGGCATCCTTGAGCTGGGCGCGCACGCCGTCGATCTGGCTGCGCGCGGCAAGCAATTGCGACTGGGAAAGGTCGCGCTGCGCATTGGCGTCGATCGGATCCAGCGTGGCCATCACTTGGCCGGCTTCGACCTGTTGGCCCTCCTCGATCAGGATCTCGCGCACCTTGCCGGTGATCTTCGACGACACAGTGGCCATCCGCCTTGCGACCACATAGCCGGTCGCATCCAGCACCGATGGACTGCCGCCACCGTTGCCGATCGCCACCA
>JBDSIA010000150.1:0-3866 GCA_039918175.1 Thermomonas sp. | reverse complement strand
GTCGCTGAATACATCATCAGCGCGGGCGGCAAGCGCCTGCGGCCGATGCTGTTGTTGCTAGCTGCCGGCGCACTAGGCCATCACGGCCCGGATGCACATCAATTGGCCGCCGTGGTCGAATTCATCCACACCGCGACCCTGCTGCACGACGACGTGGTCGACGAATCGGACCTGCGCCGGGGCCGCAGCACTGCCAATGCGGTCTGGGGCAATGCCGCCTCGGTCCTGGTCGGAGACTTTCTGTACTCGCGAAGCTTCCAGCTAATGGTGGAACTGGATCGATTCGAAGTGATGCGCATCCTGGCCGATACCACCAACACGATTGCAGAAGGCGAAGTGCTGCAACTGCTGCACGTACGCAACCCGGACACTGACGAAGCGGCCTACCTGCGGGTGATCGAACGCAAGACCGCAGTGCTTTTTGCCGCCGCGACCCGACTTGGCGCGCTGCTGGCTGGCGCGGATACCGCGACCTGCGATGCCATGCACACTTATGGCCTGCACTTGGGCTACGCCTTCCAGATCGCCGACGACGTGCTCGATTACGCCTCCGATGCGGCCACGCTGGGCAAGAATCTCGGCGACGACCTCGCCGAAGGCAAGGCCACCTTGCCACTGATCCATGCGATGCAACACAGCGATGCTGAGGTAAAACTCGTGCTACGTAATGCCATTGAACATGGCGATACCAATGCAATGCCACAGGTGCTTGCGGCGATTGAATCCAGCGGCAGCTTGGACTACAGCCGCGTCCGTGCCCAGCAACACGCGACCGACGCAGAAGTCGCGTTGTCAGGCCTGCCCGACAACGAGTATGTCGCCGCCTTGCGTGGACTCGCCCATTACGCGGTCAGCCGCGACCACTGAACGCGGCGATCCATGCTATCTACTTCCTCGCGAACCGCTCGGCGAAGAAATTGCGCATCATCAACTCCGCACGCGTCGCCGCACGTTCGTTGTACATGCAACCCGGACGGTTAGCGGTCGGTAGTGCGAAGCAATGTACAGCGCCGCTGAAGTTGACAAACTGCCAGTCGGCGCCGGCATTGTTCATCTCTTTCTGGAAGCCCGTGATGTCACCGGCGGTGCCCTTGTCATCCGCGCCGTTGAGCACCAGCACGCTCGCCTTGATCACATCGGGCTTGGCCGGCATCGGCGTGCTCAGCCCGCCATGGAAGGTCACCACGCCGGCAATATCGGCACCACTACGGGCGAGTTCCAGCACGGTGGAGCCACCGAAGCAGTAACCCAATGCGCCGATCCTGGAGGCATCCAGCGGCGCGCTGCCGGCTTGCGCCTTCAGCACATCGACGGCTTTAGTGATCCGCGCGCGCCATGCCACGTCATCGCCATTGAGTTTCTTGACCTGTGAAAGCGCTTCCTCATTGGACTTCGGGCGCACGCCCTTCCCGTAGACATCGGTCAGCAGCACCACGTAATCGGTTCCGGCGATGTGCTTGGCTTTTTCGAGCGCGCTGTCGGTGACGCCATACCAGTCAGGCACCATTACGAGTCCCGGGCGCTTGGCCTTGCCGGCATCGTCATAGACCACATAGCCGCTGAAGTGATCCTTGCCAACGTGCCATTCCACCGGTTTGGCCTGCATCTTGGCGAAGACAGGCGCGGTGGCGAACATGAGACCGATGACGAGCAATGTGCGGCGCATGGGAATCTCCGTTTGGATTGATCTCACTACGCTACGTGCAAGGCATTCGCACGGCGTGAACTTGGACCGGAGCCCTCAGGCGATCCCCATATCTGTGATGCCGGAAATCGCATCGGGATCGAATCCGGCAAGCTCCGCGAAATGGCGACCGCGCGCCGTGTAGTCCTTGTACGCACCAAAACTCGGTGCGCCGGGTGATAGCAGCATCACGCCACCCTCCGGCAGCGCCTTGCGCGCCTTGGCCATCGCATCGGAAAGATCAGCGGCAGCTTCCAGCGCGAAGTTCCGATCGATCGCGACAGGGACAAGCATGTCGAATACGCGTGGTCCGTTCTGGCCCATGGTGATGATTGCAGCGGGTGCATGCTTGCGCATCTCATCGGCGAAGCCCTCCCATGACAAGCCGCGATCATGCCCGCCAACCAGTACCGCGACAGCGCGATGCCGATACAAGTCCAGTGCTGCCAATGTCGCGTGCGGAGTGGTGCTGATGGAATCGTTGACGTAAGTGATTCCGTCGCGCTCGCCGAGCGGCTGCAGGCGATGCGGCAACGGCTGGAAATCCGCTGCGTGCGGCGCCAACGCGACTGCATCCAGCCCGAATGCCTCCAGCGCGGTCAGCACCGCGCACAGGTTGCTGCGGTTGTGGCGACCGGGCAGCGGCAACGTCGTGGTGTCCATTACCCACACATCGCCGCGATGCAGCGCATCACCGCGCAGATGCCAGCCGTCCGCGCTCCCGTACCAATGCACTTCACTGTCCGGCAACGACAACTTCGCGAGCCGTGGGTCGGCGGCATTGAGCACGGCGATCTGCGGTTTCGCCTCGGTCAGCAATGCCAGCTTGTCTTCGACATAACGCGCTTCGCTGCCATGCCAATCCAGATGTTCAGGGAATACATTGGTGACGATGACGATCCCGGGACGCACACCGGATGCAGCGACATCGCGGGTCTGGTAACTCGACAATTCCACCACCCACGCATCCGCCTGCGCATCCAGCAATTCAAGCAACGGCACGCCGATATTTCCAGCCAGTGCAGTACGCGTGCCTGCGTAGCGCAGCAGGTGCGCAAGCATTGCCGAGGTCGTGCTCTTGCCCTTGGTGCCGGTGACGCAGACTACATCTTCGACGATGGCATCGGCGTCCGCCTGCTCGGCGAACCACAACGCGGTACCGCCAATGAAAAGCGTGCCCTGTGCTGCCGCTGCAAGTGCTTCCGGCTGATACGGACTGATCCCCGGTGATTTCACCACCACGGTATGCAAGGCGAGTGCTTCGGCGGTGATTTCCGTGCCGGCGCATAGCCAGCGATCGCCGATCGCACGCACCGCCTCAGCTTCGGCGGCATTGCAGAACAAGGTCAGTGGCAGTTCCGGCAAGCGCATGCGGATGGCGTGGTAAGCCGCGCGGCCTTCGCGACCCCAGCCCCACAGGGCGATGCGGCCACCGCTGGCCTCGATTGCCTCAAGCTGCGAAATGCGCACCCAACCGCTCCTGCAATTTCGCCGGGATTTGTTGCTCGGCATCCGGCACCAGCAGCGGCTCGATTCGCAGTGCTTGGTAGTCCAGTTGCGGCATGATCTCGCGGGCAAAGCGTTCGACCAGCGCGTCTCCGCGCCACTCGGCGCGAGCGGTCAATGCTGCCATCGCGGCACGTGATTCGCGGCCCTCGCCCACGCATTCGAACGGCTTGTGATCCTGATATTCCAGCAGCGCATCAAAGCCCGCAGTCAGCGCTGGATCATCCAGCAGGTTGCGGCCAAAGATGGCCATCAGGCGCGGCTTGGGCATGAACGGTGCGAGCGCCAGGAACACGAAATGGCACTTCGGGCAAACTCCGCACCAGCGGCTGACTGGCCGTTCACCGAGGATGTGGAAATTGCGGTTGCAGCTGGAGAAATGCGCGTCGTACCGAGTAGACGCCGCGAACTTCCGTGCCACCGCCAACTCACTGAGCGGGCGCAGCAGCGAGTAGTAATGCAAATCAGCCGCGACATGGCGACTGACGTAATCGCCGAACATCGATTCAAACGCCCAGCCCTTCGACCACTGGTGGTTGACCTCTTTGGTGCTGCTGCCGTCCTCAGCCACGATCATCGAGCCATAGCTGGCCGAACGTTCGTTGGAAAACACGACCTGATCCACCCCATGCAACAGCGCGGTCAACACCAGGATCGCCGAGTTCACCGCGGTCAC
>JBDSIA010000149.1:0-6440 GCA_039918175.1 Thermomonas sp. | reverse complement strand
GCTGGTGGGCGGATTGTCGCCCGCGGAATTGCAAGTGATGGGCGATACCTACCTGCAGACCACACGTGTGCAGCGCAAGCTGGGCCGACCCCTTTTCATCGACAAGATGCCGAACAACTTCGCGCATATCGGGCTGATCCAGCTGATGATGCCGAATGCGAAGATCGTCGATGTACGCCGGCACCCGCTGGCCTGCTGCTTTTCCAACTTCAAGCAACACTATGCCCGGGGGCAGGCCTTCAGCTACGACCTGGCCGACATGGGCAGGTATTACCGTGACTATGTCGGCCTGATGGCGCACTTCGACGAGGTGTTGCCAGGTCGGGTGCATCGGGTGATCTATGAAGAACTGGTGGCCGATACCGAAACCCAAGTGCGTGCACTGCTGGCCTATTGCGGCCTGGAGTTCGACGAACGCTGCTTGCGCTTCTTCGAAAACCAGCGTCCGGTGCGGACAGCCAGCTCCGAGCAAGTGCGGCGGCCGATCAACCGGGACGGCATGGACCAGTGGCGCCATTACGAAACCTGGCTGTATCCGCTGAAGCTGGCGTTGGGGCCAGTGCTGGACGGCTATCCGGCAGTGCCGGACGATTCGTTGTAGCCGGTTGCCGGCTTTTTTCGCGTTACATATTTGACACCAAGGGAGGGGATCCAGATGCACGCAAGCCGAGGCACTATCCGCAGTTCCGGTCCGCGGCATGGTTTGCGGCGATTGCCGCTTGCCGTCGCGGTGGCAATGGCCAGCTCTTCGCTGGCATTCGCTCCAATGGCGTGGGCCCAATCCGCCGATGCGCCGCCCGCACAGGACAAAGCCGTACGCACGCTGGACACCGTCACGGTGACTGCGCAGAAGCGTGAGGAAAACCTGCAGAAGGTACCGATCAGCCTCCAGGTATTGGGCAACACCCAACTGGAGCAGCAGGACGTCGCCAGCTTCAGCGACTACGCAAAACTCGTCCCCAGCCTGTCCTTCGGTACCTCGGGCGGCGGTGTGTTCTCGGGCCCGGGCTTTGTTCAGTTGTACATGCGCGGCGTGGCCAGCGGCAGCGATGCCAACCACTCCAGTTCCCAGCCCAGCGCGTCGATGTACCTGGACGAACAGCCGATCACCACGATCACTGGTGCGCTCGATATCCACATGTACGACATCGAGCGCGTCGAAGCGCTGGCCGGGCCGCAGGGCACGTTGTACGGCGCCAATTCGCAGTCTGGCACGGTGCGCATCATCACCAAGAAACCGGATCCCACTGGGTACGCGGCTGGCTTCGCGGTGGAGGGCAGCAAGATCGATGGTGGTGGGATTGGCCACGTGCTCGAGGGGTTCGTCAATATCCCGATCAGCAGTAGCGCGGCGGTGCGTCTGGTCGGCTGGCAGAAGCACGATGCCGGTTACGTCGACAACATCCATGGCACCCGCACCTACCCGACTTCAGGCATCACCGTCGACAACGCCAACCTGGTCGAGAAAAATTTCAACGAAGCCGACACCGCCGGCATCCGCGGTGCCTTGCGCTTCGACATCAACGACAACTGGACGATCACGCCGCAGCTGATCGCGCAGAAGATGCAGGCGCATGGCAGCACTGGCGTGGACCCGAATATCGGCAATCCGGCGTTTGGATACGACAGCGCGACCGCCGAGCTCGCGGTCAAGCATTTCTATCCGGAGTCCTCGGACGACCGCTGGTACCAGGCGGCGATGACGGTGGAAGGCAAGATCGGCAACTTCGACTTGACCTACGTGTTTTCCCATCTCAAGCGCGACGTGGATTCCGAGGCCGACTACGCCGACTACGGTTTCTGGTATGACACCCTCGCCGGGTACGGTGCATATTTCTGTGGCGACATCGACCTCAACACCTTTGAGTGCGATCCGGCGACCTTCGTCAGTCCGGCGCAATACATCCAGGCGCGCGATGGCTATAAACGCACGAGCCACGAGTTACGGATTGCTTCGCCACAGGACCGCCGCCTGCGCATGGTTGCTGGCCTGTTCTGGCAGCAGCAATCCCACGACATCTTCCAGCGCTATCGCGTCGACGGCATGGACGACGAGATCGCCGTGCCCGGTTATATCGACACCATCTGGCTGACCGCGCAGCAGCGCAACGACCGCGATCAAGCAGTGTTCGGCGAGATTGCCTTCGACCTCACAGACAACCTCACACTGACCGGCGGCATGCGTTTTTTCCGCAACAGGAACAGCCTCAAGGGCTTCTTCGGTTACAGCGAGAATTTCAGCAGCGGTACCGGTGTGTCGCAATGTTTTTCCAGCGAACAATTCCACGGTGCGCCGTGCACCAACCTGGACAAGGGCACGCATGAAAGCGATAGCATCGGGCGCGTCAACCTCACCTGGAAAGTGGATGACAACAAGTTGCTGTACGCGACCTGGTCTGAGGGCTACAGGCCCGGCGGAATCAACCGAAGGGGCAGCCTGCCGCCGTACAAGTCCGACTTCCTGACCAATTATGAGTTGGGCTGGAAAACGTCATGGGCAGACAACAAGTTGATCTTGAATGGTGCGCTGTTTCGCGAGGACTGGGACGATTTCCAATTCTCCTACCTCGGCGCCAACGGTCTGACCGAGATCCGCAATGCGGCGCAAGCAAGGATCGAGGGCCTGGAAATGGACTTGAGCTGGGCTGCCACCTACAACCTGCAGATCACAGGCGGGTTCGCCTTCTACGACGCCAAGCTGACCAAGGATTTTTGCAGCCAGACCGAAGCCGATGGGGTGACCCCCGTTGCCGACTGTTACCTGCCGATCGGCGATGTCACCGACCTCGGCTACGACCGCGCGTTAACAGGCACCCGCCTGCCGGTCACCGCCAAGTTCAAGGGCAACGTCAATGCGCGCTACTCTTTCGACTGGCGTGATGGCGAGGCGTTCTGGCAAGTCTCGCTGGCACATCAGGGCGATCGCACCAATGACCTGCGCGAGGCGCAAAGCGCGGTGTTCGGAACGCTGGACGCCTACACTCTGACGGACTTCTCTGTCGGCTGGCGCAAGAACAGCTGGTCGGTCGACGTGTTCCTGAAAAATGCTTTCGACACCCGAGCCGAATTTGCGCGCTTCTCGGAGTGCGCCGCGCTGACCTGCGGTGCGGAGTCCTACACCGTGTTCGCGCAGCCGCGGACGCTGGGTGTCAGGTTCAGCAGAGAGTTCTGACCGGATTCGATACGCGATTCAGGCAACAACAAAGGCCGCCGCAGCGCGGCCTTTGTCTTGATCGGAATTGCGATTATTTGGCCGGCGGCGCACGCACCGGAAGCGGCACGTTGCAAAGGTCGATGTGGCCTGATGGAATTTTGTAAAAATCGTCGACACGGTTGCGGCGGGCCTCGGTCGCATCGATGAAGGCTTGGCTGTCGGTGCGCAGCAGCTGCAGGGGTGTGCGTTCGGCCGCGGGCACTTCGCTGGCCAGGTGGATCGCCTTGATCGTGGTGCGCTGCTCTGGTTTGTCGTAGAAACCCATCGGTTCCGGGCCGCGGTTGATGGTCGATAGCTGGTCCATGCCCTTGATTACGCGGCCGACCGCGCTCAGCTGGCGGTCCAACGCACGCGGCGCCTGGCCGATCACCACGTAGAGCTCAGCGCCGATGCTGCTGTCGGGTTCATTGCTGCGGCCGGCGCCGAGCATCCCGTAGCAATGGGTCAGCCACGCTTTGCCAGTATCTGGATCGCGCGCGGATGGGAAGCCGTCGATGAAGCCGACCTGCGACGCCCAGCCATCGACATCGGGCAAGCGATCGAAGTGCGCGGCTTTGTCGGAACGCGTGAATTCGGCGGGGAGGTGAGACTTGGTGCCGTCCGGGAACGCCTTGGCCTTTTTCTTGTCGTCAGCATCAGGGTCGCCAAACTGCACCACGAAGTTGTCCTGTGAGCGGTAGATCGAAAGGCCGTCCCAGAAGCCGCCCTTGGCCATCGCCTTGATATTGGCGACGTGCTCGGGCGCGAACCCCGGTGCCAGCTCGATGATCACCCGACCGGTTTCCAGCTCCATGTACAGGGTGTTCGCCGGATCCAGTGTCCGCCAGGCCGTAGCCGGTGCGGCGTCAATGATTTCCTTGGCCGAACGCGGCTTTATTTTCGACGTCTCATGCGCGCTCGCAGACACAGCCGCGATGAGAGACAAGGCAATGGTCAGCGATGCAAGACGCATGGATTGAACTCCGTCCAGGAAAGCAGCGAGCATAACTTGCTCCCATCCGTACTCATGACTACTGGCACTTCACTATATTGAAATTAACAGTAGTATCCACTCCAGATTAGTGGAGTACCCGATGGACGACCTCCTGTTACGCAAATTCCACAAGGAACTCAGCGCCGGCACAGTGTCGCTGGCCTTGCTGGCGGTGGTCGCCGATGGCAGCGAGGCGATGTACGGCTACCAGATCGCCAAGCGGCTTGAACAGATCGGCGATGGCGTATTAGCCGGCAAGCAGAGTGCGCTGTACCCGGTGCTGCGTAACCTGGAAGCGGCCGGATTGTTGGAGAGTTTCGTCGAGCCATCCATCAGCGGTCCGCCGCGCCGCTATTACCGCGTCACCAGCTCGGGACGCGAGGCCCTGGTTGACTGGAGCGCCGCGTGGCGTGCCACCCGTGATTCCCTTGATTCCGTGTTGAAGGACCTGTCCGCATGAATGCCTACCTGTCCGACCTTCCCACCACCATCCCCGAGTACCTGGAACGCTTGCGCCGTGCCTTGGACGGTTGCGATCGTGCGCTTGCGCAGGACGCGCTGTACGACGCCGAGGACTACCTGCGCTCGGAACTGGCCGCGAACCCAGGCAAATCCGAGGCCGAGGTCATAGCGGGCGTGGCTGGCAGCTATGGCGCCCCGGACGAGGTCGCCGATATCTATCGCGACACCGAGGTCAAGGTGCAGACCGCGTTGCGCGCGCCGCCGCCGCCGCCGCGCAAGTCTGCGTTGGGTCGCTTCTTCGGTGTGATCGCCGATGCACGCACCTACGCGTCGCTGTTCTACATGCTGCTGTCGCTGGCCACCGGCATCTTCTATTTCACCTGGGTCGTCACCGGCATTTCGATGTCATTTGGCTTGGCCATCCTGATCATCGGCATCCCGTTCGTGATCCTGTATTTCGGATCGGTGCGGGTGTTGTCGCTGGTCGAAGGCCGGATCGTCGAGGTGATGCTCGGCGAGCGGATGCCTCGGCGTCCCCTCTACGAAGCACCTGGCAAGCCTTGGCTGAAGCGAATCGCGGACATGTTCACGGATCCGCGCACCTGGAGCACGCAGCTGTATTTCCTGCTGATGCTGCCGCTCGGGATCGCGTATTTCACCGTGGCAGTGACTCTGCTCAGCGTATCGCTGTCATTCATCGCCGCGCCTGTGCTGGCGGCCTTCGGCAGCATGGACCATGGCCTGTACTTCGGCGGGGACCATATCTCTGGTGCCCATATGCTCCTGGAAAACCGGGGCGATCTCTGGTGGCAATTGCCGCTGCTGTTTGTAGCCGGCGTGGTGCTCTTGTTCGCGACCCTGCACTTGGCAAGGGGCATCGGCCAAGTCCATGGACGGCTGGCCAAGCATTTGTTGGTCCACGCCTCCCGGGACAGTTGAACCAACTTACTACTCGGCTTGCCCGCGCCGGCCGGGGGCGCATGCAGCTCGGCCCTAAAAAAAACGCCCGCATCAGCGGGCGTTTTTTCTTGTCTGCAGTCTCGCCGTGATGGACTACTTCGATGCAGTCTTTTTCTTTGTTGCCGGTTTCGAGACTGTCTTGGCAACCGGTTTCTTTTTGGCTGCAGTCGGCGTCGAGCCCGCTTTTCCGGAGGCGGCCCGTTTCGATGCAGGTTTTTGAAGGGCGGCTTTGCTGGACGTGGGCTTCTTCGAAGGTGACTTTTTCGAAGATGACTTTTTCGCAGCGGCCTTCTTCGGCACTGCGCGTTTCGAAGACGCCTTGGGTGCCAGTGCGCGTTTCGTCGCTGGCCGCGCTGCAACAGGTACCGCAACAGTCGAAGGTAAATCAGCCGCATGCGCTGCGATGAACGCCTTGACCTGCGGATAGACTTGGGTGCGCCAGCGGCGACCGCTGAAGATGCCGTAATGACCGGCGCCTTCAACTGTCAGGTGCTGCTGGTCGGCCTGCGGGATGCCAGTGCACAGTTTGTGCGCGGCGCGGGTCTGGCCTTCTCCGGAAATATCGTCCAGCTCGCCTTCGATGGTCAGCAAAGCGCAGTCCCGGATCTTCGAAGGATCCACGCGCTCGCCGGCCACGTCCCACAACCCGCGCGGCAGCAGGAATTCCTGGAACACGACGCGAATGGTGTCGAGGTAATACCCCGCTGGCATGTCGAGTACGGCGTTGTATTCGTCATAGAACTTGCGATGCGATTGTGCGTCGTCCAGGTCGCCTTGCAGCAGGTCCTGATAGAAATCCCAATGCGACTGTGCGTGCCGCTCCGGGTTCAT
>JBDSIA010000148.1:0-2153 GCA_039918175.1 Thermomonas sp. | reverse complement strand
CGCGACGTCACCAAGCGCCAGCGCCTGTACTGAGCGCAGTTTGCTTGTGCTTGAAGCCGGCACGCGCGAGCGTCGCCGGCTTTTTGCGTTTCAAGTCCTTCATGGATCTTCCGCGCCTGAGCGCCCGGAGGTTCCGGCCCTATCCATGCACCACGATACGGAGCACCCGATGAGCCTCAAGGCCCAACTGACCGATGACATGAAGACCGCGATGAAGTCGGGCGAGAAAGACCGCCTGGGCGTCATCCGCCTGATGCTGGCCGGGATCAAGCAGAAGGAAGTCGACGAGCGCATTGAGATGACCGATCCGCTGGTACTTGCGGTGCTGGAGAAGATGGTCAAGCAGCGCAAGGACTCGATCACCCAGTTCGAGGCCGCCGCGCGCGAAGACCTGGCCGCGATCGAGCGCTACGAACTCGGCGTGATCGGCACCTACCTGCCGGAAAAAATGGACGAGGCCGGCATCCTTGCCGCGATCGACGCGGCCATGGCCCAGACCGGCGCCAGCAGCGCGGCCGACATCGGCAAGCTGATGGGCGTGCTCAAGCCGGCGTTGGCTGGCCAAGCCGACATGGGCCTGGTCTCGAAGCTGGTCAAGCAAAAGCTGGCCGGTTGAGCCGATGGCGCACGGCATGATGATCGCGACTGCCCGATCCGGGGTTGCCCTGCGCTTCGCGCAGGCCTCCGACGCGCCGCTGGTGCTGGCCTTTATCCGCGAACTGGCCGAGTACGAGCAGCTGCCGCACGAAGTCCACGCCGATGCCGATACTCTCGCCGAATCGCTTTTCGGCGAAACGCCCGCTGCGGAGGTGGTCATCGCGGAAGTGGATGGCATGCCGGCCGGTTTCGCCTTGTTCTTCCACAACTACTCAACCTTTCTGGGCCGGCGCGGGCTGTACTTGGAAGACTTGTTCGTGCGCCCGGTGTATCGCGGCAGGGGGCTGGGGCGCGTGTTGATGGCGTTTTTGGCCAAGCTCGCCGTTGAACGCGATTGCGGCCGCTTCGAATGGTCGGTGCTGGACTGGAACACGCCGGCTATCGACTTCTATCGCAGCCTGGGTGCGCGCGGCATGGACGAATGGACGGGCCAGCGGGTGGCCGGCACCGCCCTGCATGCGCTGGCCGCACAGTTCGACAGCGCGATCCACTGAACCGCCGTAACCGCCGTAACCGCCCTCACTAGACAATACTGCGCGCATGGCCCGCATCCCAGACGCCTTCATCGACGACTTGCTCGCCCGCACCGACATCGTCGAGGTGGTCGGCACGCGGGTTCCGCTGAAGCGACAAGGCAAGGAATTCGCGGCGCGCTGCCCATTCCACGACGAGCGCTCGGCCAGCTTCACGGTGTCGCCAACCAAGCAGTTCTATCACTGCTTCGGCTGTGGTGCGCACGGCACCGCCATTAGTTTTGTGATGAATTACGACCGCCTGGAATTCCTCGACGCCGTCGATGAACTGGCCAAGCGCGTCGGCATGGAAATCCCGCGCGATACCCAGCAGCGCAATGCCGACCCCGACACCCGCGACATCTATTCGGTGCTCGATGCGTCCGCCGGATTTTTCCGCCAGCAACTTGCCGATTGTGACAAGGCACGTGCCTACGTTGAGGGTCGCGGCATTGATCCATCCATCGTCGAACATTATGCGATCGGCTATGCGCCGGATGGCTTCTCCGCATTGCGCGATGCACTCGGTTCCGATCAACGTCAAATGCAATTGCTGGAACGCGGCGGCATGTTCTCGAAGAACGACCGCGGCAATATCTATGACAAGTTCCGCGATCGGTTGATGTTCCCGATCCACGATCGTCGCGGGCGGGTGATCGCCTTCGGTGGCCGGGTCATCGATCCAGAAGATTCGCCGAAATACCTCAATTCGCCCGAGACCCCGCTGTTCCACAAGGGCCGCGAACTGTACGGCCTGTGGCAGGCGAAACAGGCGAATCCCAAACTCGAACGGTTGATCGTGGTCGAGGGCTATATGGATGTGGTTGCACTGGCCCAGTTCGGGGTGACGCAAGCCGTTGCCACACTGGGTACCGCGACCACGCCCGACCACGCCGAACTGCTTTTCCGCAACGCACCGGATGTGTACTTCTGTTTCGATGGCGACCGCGCCGGCCGCAGCGCGGCGTGGAAGGCGCTGGAATC
>JBDSIA010000147.1:0-10282 GCA_039918175.1 Thermomonas sp. | reverse complement strand
ACGGTCAGGTCGCGGTTGTCCGCATACACCTGCTGTCCGGAGCGCACCGGGGTCGCATGCATCACGCCTGGACCGGACTTGGCCGGTTCCTGCTTGGCCGCAACCGCTCCAGTGGAAGCCATCGTGGGAGCGGCTTGCGTCGTGACAGCCGGCGGTGGCGAGGCAGAAGCCCCGGCCTCCGGCTCGTACTGGGCGCGGAACTTGGCCAGCAAAGGCAGGCCGAGTGCCTGCGAAAGCACGTCCACTTCCTTGGTGCCATAGGCCAGTGCTACCGGGAAAACCCCGGCCGCGCGCAGGCCCTCGACCAGCGCCCGTGCCTCGTCGATCGCGGGCACCTTGCTCAAGCCGCCGAAATCCAGGACCACTGCAGCGCGACCGAACAGATTAGGCGCACGTTGCACGCGTTCGCGCATCTCGCTGGCAAGTTGCGCCACGTCCAGGGTGCGCACGCGCAGATTGGCGATGCCGACCTGGCCGAATTTCAATTCACCGGCCTGGGCGTAATCCACCGCGGTACTCATGCACGGGTACCTATTACGTGAGGAGCTTGAGGCCGGATGCGTGGATGCGCCAGCCAGGGTTCGTCGGGCAAGACATCGCCATAGGTCTCGCGCACCCATGCGAAGCTGCACAACGGCTTCATCAGCATCGCCGCGCGCAGGTCAGGGCCGGGCATCACGTGCTGGCCCACTTCGCGGAAGCCGAAACTGCCATGGAACAGCAATGCATGGTCGGTGCCGGCCTGCAGGAAGACCTCGCAAGCCAATTGCGGGTAGCGCAGCTCGGCGTAGCTTTGCACGTCGGCATACAGCGCGCGGCCAACGCCGCCGCCGCGCCGACGGCTGGCCACCGCCACCCGGTCGATATAGAAGAAATCCGGATAGCGCTGGCCAAACCAGCCGAAGTTGCTGCTGGCGTGGTTCGCGCCGGAACCGAACCCGATCAGGAAACCGGTAAGCAGGCCCTCGCGCTCGGCCACCCGGAAATACTCCGCGGACTCGAACAACTGGCGCAGTTTGGCTGCGTCGAGGGGGAGGATCGCAGGTCCCGCGGCGTTGTTGAGGGCGAGGACGGAATCCAGCTCGTGCTGATGCACGTCGCGGATGGCGATCGACATTCCTTTGGCTCCGTATGGCGTTTTGCGGATGGTCCGGGTCGCGTGCGACCAGCATGTGCGACTTGCTGGTGATTATCGCACGCACCGATCCGGGCGGCCATGACCTTCGGTGCAGGCGCACAGATGCCGGAAGGGGTTATAAGACGCCATGCTTGCCCGCCTCTCCCACACCCGCCTGTTGCGCTTCGCCGGCCTGTTCACATGGGCTATGGCCTGCCTGCCATTGCTGTATTCGTGGATCGGCCAAGGGCAGCAACCATTGTCCGAGGACAACGTCACTCATGTCATGCCCTGGGAGGGCTGGGCATGCTACTTCGCATTCGGCATCGGCTATTGGTGGCTGACGCGTGGACTGGGCCAGCGCCGACAGGCACTGGATTATGTGCTGCTGACGGTCACCACGCTGGCCGCCATCGGCCTGGGGTTCTACAGTGAGTCGGGGCTTGGCAGCGTGCTGTTGATGGTCGCGGCCTGTGTGCTGCCTTGGCTGCTGCCCCTGCGACTGGGCGTGATCTGGCTGGTGGTGGCGCAGTTGGCGGTGGTCCCGGTCTTCATGCTTGGGCTGAAGTTCCCGCTGTTTGAAGCGCTGATGCAGTCGATGCTGTATGCAGGCATTTCCGGCTTCGTGTTCATCACCAGTCTTGTTGCGCTGCAGCAGTCGGAGGCGCGAGAAGAACAGCGCCGGCTCAACGCCGAACTGCGCTCGACCCGCGCACTGCTTGCAGAAAGTGCACGCGTCAATGAACGCACCCGCATCTCCCGCGAGCTGCATGACCTGCTGGGTCATCACCTGACGGCGCTCAGTTTGAACCTGGAGGTCGCCGGCCACCTTTCGGACGGGCGGGTCAAGGAGCATGTGCAGCAGGCGCATACGTTGGCCCGGCTGCTGTTGACCGACGTGCGCGAGGCGGTCAGCCATCTACGCGACAGTGGGGCGATCGATCTCGGGACCGCACTACGCCTGTTGGCCGAAAACGTGCCCAAGCTCGCCATCCACATGGACGTCCAGCAGCCGTTGACGGTGGACGATCCGGAGCGTGCGCATGTGTTGTTGCGTTGCGCGCAGGAAGCAATCACCAATGCCGTGCGCCATGCCGACGCCGGTAATCTCTGGCTCAATGCCGGCAGTGACGGGCAATTCATCATCTTGCAGGTTCGAGACGATGGATCCGGCACCAATCAGCTCGCCAATGGCAACGGCCTGCAAGGCATGCGCGAACGTCTGCGCCAGCTGGGCGGCCAGTTGGACATCAAGACCCGCGCCGGGCAGGGCTTCCAACTCACCATGACCCTGCCGGTCAGCGCCAATGCCGGTTCCGGCATCCCCGAAGGAGTGGCCGCATGATTCGACCCGCCTCAATCAGTGTGTTCCTGGTCGACGATCAGACCCTTGTCCGCCAGGGGATTCGCTCCCTGTTGGCGTTGGCGGAAGGGATCGAAGTCGTCGCCGAGGCATCCGATGGCCGCCAAGCGGTTGAAATGATTCCCGAGGTCAAGCCTGACGTGGTGCTGATGGACATGCGCATGCCGGCGATGTCGGGGCTGGAAGCCCTGCAGGCCCTTGGCCGCATGGGCGCGTTGCCGCCGACAATCATCCTGACCACCTTCGATGACGACCAACTGGTGCTGGCCGGGATCAAGGCCGGTGCCAAGGGCTACTTGCTCAAGGATGTCTCGTTGGCGCAACTGGTCAATGCCATCCAGGCTGTGGCCGGGGGCGGCTCGCTGGTGCAGCCAGTGGTCACCCAGCGCTTGTTGTCCGGGTTGGAACACATGCGCAACGAGTTCGTCAGCCTGGAACGTCCGGATCCATTGACCGACCGCGAGACCGAAATCCTGCGATTGATGGCGTCGGGCTTTTCCAACAAGGAGATCGCCAATTCACTTGGCGTTGCCGAGGGCACGATCAAGAACCATGTGTCCAACATTCTGTCCAAGCTCGGCGTACGCGACCGTACGCGCGCCGTCCTCAAGGCCTTTGAACTGCAATTGGTGTAACCGGTCTCGATTTCTTGTCATTCCCCTCGCCCGGGCCGCGCATGGTTTGATAGGATGGCGGGTCTGCGCGGCCACCCCGCGAACGGCCCTCCCGGAGATTCCTGAATGACTCGTTTGCTCGAGATCCTGATTTCCCTCGCAATCGTTGCGGCGCTATATCTGATCGTGGCTCTGGTCTTGCCATCGCAACGCCACCTGTCCGAGAAGATCGAAACCAATCGCAAGATGACCATCGTGTTCGATTCCTTGAACAGCCTGCAGCGGTTCAAGTCATGGAACCCGCTGATTCTGCGAGATCCTCGTGTCCAACTGAGCTACTCGGGTCCGGAATCCGGCGTAGGGGCGCACATGGATTTCGTTTCCCAGAACGAGAAACTGGGCAAGGGTTCATGGGAAATCACCGAGAGCATCCCGCGCGAGAAGGTCTCCTACAAGATCGACAACATCGAGCGTGGCAACAACAAGCGCACAGCGTTCAGCTTCAAGCCGACTGGCCGCAACAACCGCAACGTGGAGATCACCCAGAGCTACGATGTCGACTATGGATGGGACTTACTTGGTCGGTATGCCGGCTTGTACGTCGCACGCCACGTGGGCGACGACATGAAATTGGGTCTGTCGCGCATCGTGACCATGCTCGCCGCAGTGCCCAACGTCGATTACGCCGTGTCCGGCAGCAAGATGAGTGCACCCAAACTTGTCCAGCGCCCGGCTGAAGATCTTCTGGTAGTCACCGCCGGCATCGTGGATCGCGGCAATTCCCAGATCCAGGCATCGCTCAACGCGAATACCGAGTGGATTCGCCGGGTCATGGATGCCAATGGCCTGGAGGCAGCTGGCCCGCTGCGCGTCATTACCACCGACCTCGGCCGCGAGACTTACAACTTCGACGTGGCCCAGCCGGTGCGCAAGAAGGGTGGCGGCGAAACCGGGAAGGTTGCATTGCAAGGACCCGTACAGTTCGTGCAGACCAAGCCGGCCAAGGTCGCAATGACTTCCTATATGGGCTACATGGCCGAGTTGGAAACCGTACGCAACGCCTTGCGTGCCTGGGCCTTGACCTCAGGTTACGAAGTTACCGATCGTCCGTATGAATCGTACAAGTCCGGCATCTCGGATTCGTTCACCGAGAATGGCGAGTTCGATGTCTACTGGGTTCTGAAATAAGCTTGACGGGAAACGCAGTCTGCAAACGCCGCGCATGTCGCGGCGTTTGCCTTTAATCCCCCAGGAAACATCGAGGACCGATAGATGCCACGCCATGCACGCGGATTCGATACTGCCGTGGCGTTCGCCCATCTGTGCAAGCGTGATCGCAAGCTTGGCACTTGGATGCGCAGGATCGGCCCGATCGAACGCGATCCCCGCTGGCGCAAGCCGTTCGATCCGGTCGACGCGCTGGCACGCGCGATTCTTTACCAGCAGTTGAGCGGCAAGGCCGCGGCGACGATTGTCGGGCGGGTCGAAGCTGCCATAGCCAGCGACCGCTTGCATTGCAATACGCTCTCACTTTGCGAGGACGCCGCCCTGCGCGCCTGTGGCGTTTCCGGCAACAAGTTGCTGGCATTGCGCGACCTGTCGCGGCGGGAGGCTCTGGGCGAGGTTCCCGACCTGCGCAGGATGTCGACCATGTCCCAGGATGCAATCGTCGAGGCGTTGGTGCCGATCCGTGGGATTGGCCGCTGGACGGTGGAAATGATGTTGATGTTCCGACTGGGCAGGCCGGACGTGCTGCCAATCGATGATCTCGGCATCCGCAAGGGCGCACAGGCGGTCGACAAGCTCCCGGCCATGCCCACCCCCCGGCAGCTGGCCGAGCGTGGGGAGCGTTGGGGGCCGTATCGCAGTTACGCCAGCCTCTACCTGTGGCGGATTGCCGATGCGGCTATCGCAGCAACAAAGCCCATCAAACGTTCGCAGGACTGATCGGCCTGCCGGAGATGGTAAGGGTATCCCCTTCAGATTATCTGACTCCAGAAGTGGAATTTTCTCGTAATCTATCTTTCCGATCTGGTT
Organism: Thermomonas sp.; assembly: GCA_039918175.1. GTDB lineage: Bacteria > Pseudomonadota > Gammaproteobacteria > Xanthomonadales > Xanthomonadaceae > Thermomonas. Next base: position 5,151 of record JBDSIA010000147.1, on the reverse strand, counting down.
CAGTTCGTGGACTAGGGCGCAGCAAGCACGCTTTGGCTGAGAACGTCATTACCCGGAGCGGGTCGCCGTGATCTTTAACGAAGGTTTGTGAAAAAACGAGGCAATGACCGTAGCTGTCTTCGAAGTTCGCTTTCAAGCGCAGGGACGCTAATTCACGCGGGCCCGCGCGGACGCTCATTGTCTCCAAGTGCACAGCCCAGCTTTAAGAGCTTTTGGGAGGGCTAACACTTGAGTTAAGCCGGGCAGCGTAGCGGCTGGGTGGGGTGGTACACGATACCGTGTAAGCCGAGCCGCGAAGCGGTCTCGGCTTGAAAAAAATTGTTAGACCACAACTACTTCTTTTTGGCAGATGGCTTTTGTGTGAGAGCGCTACCTGCAGCTGACTTTGAGTCTTTTGCAGTACGGCCGTCCCGTAGTACTTTCGATGCCGCTGTCGCCGCCTCCTTGGAAGTCTTCTTGGCAGGAGATTTCGCTTGAGACAGAGCGCTACCTGCGGCGGATTTGGACGCTTTTCCGGTGGATGAACTGCTCAAAGTCTTTGAGGCGCTTTTGGCCGCGGATTTGGAGGTGACTTCTTTCTTGGCCATTCAAATCTCCCATTTCGGCGGAATGCCACGCAAAGTAGAGAACCAAGCAGGTATTGGCGCCGTGAAGGAGAGCTTTGGCTCTAGATGTCTACCAGTTACGAAGATCTGGATTTGTGGCCTAACACCTGAGTTAAGCCGCGCCGCGCAGTGGCGAAGGCTTTGCGCTAGCGTACCAGGCGCAAAGCTGAAGCTGCGAAGTGGTTTCGGTTTGAACGAATAGTTAGCTGCTACTCGTAGTGCGACCACATGCGCAGCACTTTGACTGTGTGTTCGGCCTGCAACACTTCATACACCAATCGATGTTGAATATTGAGGCGTCTTGAGGAGGCGCCTGTCAGATCCCCAGCAAGCTTCTCGTAGGTTGGAGGTGTCTGAAAAGGGTTCTCGGCGAGCACAGACAACAGTGTCTGTGCTTTTTGCTTAAGTCCTGTAGATGCGAGGTTGCGTGCGTCTTTTTGCGCCTGTTTGGTAAAGACGACGCGCCAAGTCACCAGTCAAGCTCAGTAGCGCAGGAGTCAATTTTCTCAGCCATTCCGGCCTTGATGGACTCACGCATGCCAGGCACCGAAAGCAAGAACAACGTCTCTTGAATTGCAGCCCAGTCTTCCTCGGCGATCAGCACTGAGGTGCTGCGCTTGCCGGAAATCACAATTGGCTGATGTGACTCTGCCGCCAGATCCATGAGGCGATAGAGATTTGCGCGGGCTTCGCTGGCGGAGAGGGTTGCCATGGTTGGCTCCAAGGATCTATACGGAAGCGTACGATAAAACGTACGGTAGTGCAAGAGCTGCTTGTAGCATCTAACACCTGAGTTAAGCCGGACTGCGTAGCGGCGCGGCGTTGTGGTACACGATACCGCGTAAGCCGAGCCGCGAAGCGGTCTAGGCTTGAACGAATAGTTAGACCGCAATTAGTTCATTCCTCATGAGCCGCCTTCGCATATAGGAAGCGGCGAGCATCGACAGGGGATACGCCTAGCAGCGCGAGCGTGCCATCATTCACTACCGCTAGTGTTTCTGAGGCAAGCCAGTTCAACCCCATGATGTTCGAAACAGCCGCCGAGAACGGTCTCATCAGTAACTGCTGCAACCGGTACACCGCGCCAGGCACCCCGAGCACGCGCACCGGGCGGCCAAGCACTTCTGCGAATAGTGCTGCCACATCTCCCCAGCTCAGGAGTTCTGGCCCGGCCAGGTCGCGCGTGGTGTTGCTCAGCGCCGGGTGATCGACCGCCGCAATTAAGGCCTTGGCCACGTCGTCGATCGCGATGAACGCATGCCGCGTCGCCGCGCCGCCCGGCACGAGCGCAATGCCGTGACGGTCAATAAGCTGACCGGTCGCGCCCACAACGTGCCGCAGGAAGGGCCATCGGCGCTTAATCAGTGGAGCAGGATCACCACGCGCCGGCAATGCGCTGCCGATCAGGGCAAACCAGTCGTCCATGAAAGGACCGGCGCGCAGAACCGTGTGATCAAGCCCGCTGGCAGCTAGCCGCTGTTCGATCAGTCGTTTAGTGCGGAAAAGCGGGACGGAAGCGTCGTGCGGCGTAATCGGAACTGATACTAGAACGAATCGTCCACAGTGATTGCGCACGCAGGCGTCAATGAGCGCGGCGTAGCCGCGGTCATCGACTGCTTCGAAACTGCTGCCGTGGGTAGGGGCAACGGCGTTGGCGGTGGCAATCACCGCGCCGACATCGCGACAAGCAGAGTCGAGTGACTCGGGCTGCATCAGGTCACCTATAACTAGGTCGACGCCAGACCGAGGCAAGTGAGCTACCTGAGAAGTGGGTCGTACCATCGCGCGGACTGGCCGGCCGGCGGCTGCGAGTCGCTCAACGATGCGCGTACCGAGCTGGCCGCTAGCACCGACTACAAGTACCGGCCGGGAATCCATCGCGCGATCTCCATCGATTGCAGGCTTTGCGGTCTAACACCTGAATTAAGCCGAGCCGCGAAGCGGTTTCGGCTTGAATGAATTGTTAGACCGCAGCTAGGTTTTGATTGTAGCTTTGGTCAACGACGACTCGGTCAGCCCGATCCGAAGCAAAGTGAGAGCAGCCATTGTCCCTTGCCCAGGATTGCGCTGCGCGAAGCAAGTGCCGCGCTATGCCTGCGGCCCGGTGCTCCGGGACCACATAGAGTCCCTCGACATAGCCGGTTAAGCGGTAGCCAGTCTCTAACAAGTCTTTGCGTATGGAAAGCTCAATAACGGCTATCGGTTTGCCGGGTTCAAGTTCCGCAACAAGAACGGTTTGCGGCTCGGCAAGGGTGCCAGTGAAGTAGGAAGCGATCTCGGGAGCATGAGAAACGCAAGGCCAAAGGGCTTCCCTCATGCACTCCCATGACTTGGAATCGGAAGGCTTTGCGTCACGGATGATCAATGTCTGGTCTGCGGTCTGACACCTGAGTTAAGCCGACCCGCGCAGTGGCAGCGAATGCGTGCAAGCGTAGCGCAGGCACGAAAGCGATGCCACGAAGCGGGTTCGGTTTGAACGAATAGTTAGGCGACAATATTCCGGCTCGGCGCATAATAAGTGTTTGCTTCAACCCCGATGCAAAAAATGGAAGCGACAGCAAGCAGCGCCCCAATACGATCAAAAAGTCAAATGTCCATTGCAATGATTTATTGGGCGACAACTACGCTAGAGATCTAACCTGTCACGCGTCCAGATCACATCGATAACGCCCACTGTCACCAAAAGATCCTCCCTTTCAAATGGTTCGAGCATTTCTCCACAAAGACGCCAGGGCTTCAAACCCGATTCGATTAAGAGGTCCACTAAAGCGCCAGGGGGAATTCCGTGGGCCCGCATAACATCCGGCGAGTACTCACACAGCACTAGCAAACACTTTTGCAACACCGCTTTGCCACTTGAGAGAGCGAAGTATTCGTAACCTTCAACGTCGATTTTAAGTACTCGCACACTGCGCTCACCTAGCTGGCGCTTCTCCCAAAACTCATCTAGCCCGATTGTTTCTACTTCCACGGAAGGCTGGCCTTCAGTTGCCAGCATTGAATGACGACCAAGGTTATTCTTGTTGTATTGGTAAAGCATTGATGTCCCTGTGGATTGTGCCACAGCCGCTTCAATAACTTCGACAGAACGCACTCCGTTCAACTCGATGTTCTGCCGCAGCAAACGACTATTCAAAGGATCTGGCTCAAAGGCAAAGATCAGGCTGTCAGTTTTTGCCAAGCGACCGAAAATCAGCGAGTACCAGCCTATGTTGGCGCCAATATCCAAAAATACGTCGCCCTCAATGGGTTCAAGGTTCTTGACTAGCCACGCGCTTAATTCCGGCTCATGAGCGTGATATTTGTAGATGTGCCGGCCAACCACATCCTGCGTCTTAACTTTGAAAACAAGATTGAGTTCGCCTACGCGGGCCAACAAAAAAGTGCGATGTAAAATCCAGCGCTGAAATAAATATGAGAATAAACGTAAGACTGACGGCCGTTTAACAATATTCAATGTCTAGTCCTTTGAAGTTAGGATGTGAAAGTTTTGAATACCTCAAGAAGTCGGTCTACCTTGCATGATTGTCGCCTAACACCTGAGTTGAGCCGGACCGCTGTGCGGCACGGCGTGATGGTACACGTCACCCATTAAGCCGACCCGCGAAGCGGTCTCGGCTTGAACGAATTGTTAGGCGCCACTCGACTCACCACCAGCCAGCGCCCGCTGCCCGCTCATTTGCGAGAGCGTCCCCTCGATCCTCTGCAGACGCCCAGAAACTATAGCCGCCGTTGGGCTCGGACCGCCGCAGTGGACTCCAGACACGAGTTAAACAATCGACCGCCAACGAGGGTGCGGGCGAATCAACAAACGCTTCCTCCGACGTGGTCGCTTCTGCCACAAGGCGCGACGCCTCGCTCGCTGCGTCCGGCGCTGAGGTTGCGTGAACGAAGCGGGTCGTAGCGAACCCCTCCGTTCCGTCCAGCGGAATCTTCATACCGCTTCCAATGACAACTACACGATAGAGAGATATTTTTCTGTGGCGCCTAACACCTGAGTTAAGCCGAAACGCGTAGTGGAGGTGACAACATGGCAAGCTTTTCCTGCCATATTGTTGCCGGAACGAAGAGGTTTCGGCTTGAACGAATTGTTAGGCGGCGCGTTGCGCTGGATGTTGATCTTCATGTGCTGACGCGGATCTACGAGCTTTTATCATTCTCGTGGATCTGATACGCATCCATGTCTCGAAGGGGTGCACGAGCCAACAGGCCCTCCACCCATGCCACGAATTCAGGCTGGAAGTAGGCCTTCAGTTGGCGCCAGTAAAAGTGCATGCCAGGCAAGTGATTGACTGCGTGCAGTGCCGTCCCTATTGAGTCTCGAAGTCCCATATCCAAAGTCCCCTCGCGCGCGAGGAAGAAGCTCTTTTGGAAGCCTAGGTAACAGCTATGCATCAGCATCAAGTACTGGAATTGCTCGTGATGCGACAGCCTGTCCGGATCGGTCAACCCTTCAAGGAATAGCTTGCTCGTCGCAGGGTTACTGCCTAGCTCCTGGTAAAAACCTTGCATCGCTGTCGTTGCGTCAGTGACTGCAGCGGATCGA
>JBDSIA010000146.1:0-4803 GCA_039918175.1 Thermomonas sp. | reverse complement strand
GATGGTGAAGATCACGCCCGCCGCGATTGAAGAGCCGGCAGAGGCACCCGTTTGCACGATGTTATTTTCCAGGATCGTGCCGCCGCCCAGCAATCGCAGCACGCCCATCGACACCACCGCTGCCGGGATCGCCGTTGCAATTGTCAAGCCGGCGAACAGCCCGAGATAGGCGTTCGCAGCCGACAGGATCATCGCCAGGATGACCGCGAGAATGACCGCGCGCACTGTCAGCTGCGGGCTGGCCGTACCAGGATTCGACATCGTTACCCCTCCCAGGGCAATGCAATCGCCACAACCTAAGCGCTGCCGCCGGGCAAGTCCAGTGCGCTGGCTATACTCACCCAAACCCAGCCGAGCCTCTACGCATGAATGCGACGACCCTCCACGCGCTTCCTGCGCATGATGATTTCCTCGGCCATCCCAAGGGCGTCTACGTGTGTTTCTTCACCGAGATGTGGGAGCGCTTCTCGTTCTACGGGATGAAGGCACTGCTGTTGCTGTATCTGACCAAGTACCACTTGTTCGGCGACCGTGCCGGGCTTGATCTGCTTGGTGCCTACGGCGGACTGGTCTACGCGATCCCGGTGATCGGCGGGGTGCTCGCAGACCGCTGGCTGGGCATGCGCAAAGCGGTGGTGTTTGGCGGGATCCTGCTGGTGCTTGGCCACGCGGGCATGGCCTTCGAGGGCCAGGCCGCGACCTCGGTTGCCGGCGTGGTGACACGCGATGAAGGTGCGCTGCGCTTCACCTATCTGTCGTTGGCGCTGATCATCATGGGCGTGGGCTTCCTAAAGCCGAACATCTCGACGATTGTCGGAAAACTCTATGCGGACAACGATCCGCGCCGCGATTCGGGCTTCTCTCTTTTTTATGCCGGCATCAATCTCGGTGCACTGTTCGCCTCGCTGGTATGCGGCTACATCGGCGAGGCCTACGGCTGGAAATATGGTTTCGGCGCGGCCGGCATCGGCATGCTGATCGGGCTTGGCATGTTCCTGTGGGGGCAAAAGTATTTGCATGGCCATGCCGAGCCCTCTGCACCGGAAACACTGCGCGAGCGCGTGCTCGGCATGCCGCGCGAATGGTTGATTTATGGCCTGTCGGCATTGGGTGTGGTGCCGGTCGCTTGGCTGATGTGGGCCGCGGCCAATGGCGCGTTCGCGCTCGGGGGCGAAGTGTCGCTGGCACTGATGCTGATGATTGTGGTGCTCGGCGTGGTGCTGGTCTGGTTCGCCTGGTTTACCGGCAGCCAGTGCACGCCGGTGCAGCGCCAGCAGATGATCGCCCTGATGGCGCTGATCTTCATGGCCCTGGTGTTCTTCACCCTGTACGAGCAGACCTATGGCTCATGGGTGACGTTCACCGATCGCATGCTGACCAAGGACATCGTGCCCTCGCTGGTCGTGCGCACCGGAACGCCACTGCCTTGGTCAATCCTGTCGTTGCTGCTGGCGCCGTTGTCATTCGTGGCGGCGGCCACGTTGTCCGACCGCAACCCGGCATCCGGTGCCCCGCGCGCGCTGTTCATCGCGGTGGTCGCGCTGATGCTGGTGCTGCTGGTGCGCGACTGCGTGGTGCTGCCGCAAACCGCGGGCTCACTGACCTATCTCGGCGCGCTGTTCCTGGTATTGCTGGCACCAATCTTCGCTGCACTGTGGGCATGGCTGGACAAGCGCGGCGCGGATCCGTCGAAGCCGGTGAAATCGGCGATCGGGCTGGTGTTCGCGGGCCTGTCGTTCATCCCGCTAGCGTTCGCCGCGCAGCAGGTCGGCGCCAGTGGCGTGATGGCCAGCGTGTGGTGGCTGGTGCTGGCCTACCTGGTATTGGAAATCGGCGAGATGTGCCTGTCGCCGGTTGGCCTGTCGGCGGTGACCCAGTTGGCGTTGCCGCGCGTGGTCAGCCTGATGATGGGCACCTGGTTCCTGGCGACCGCATTCTCCGAAGCGCTGGCGGCGCTGTTTGGCAAGCTCGCGGCGATTGAAGTCGTGGAAGGCGAGACCATGGACATCGCCATGGCTGCCGGCAAGTACGAACACCTGTTCTGGTTGATGATGTGGATCGGCCTGGGCTGCGCGGTGCTTGCCTTCATCGCCGCGCCAGTGCTGCGACGGATGATGCATGGGGTGAAGTGAGTGACCTGGATCTCAACAGGATTCTTGCTGAATTTCAGCAGAATCCACGCGTGGCGGGCGCTGCTACACTCGCTCGCCTGCCCACTCCGGAACCTATCCCGCATGCCGATTTCGCGCCCGCTCGCCTTCGCCCTGTTGCTCGCACTTGTTTCCGGATTTGCAGCGCCTGACAGCCTTGCCGCGAAGAAGAAGCCGGTGCCGAAAAAGCCTAAGGCGCCCGCGGTCGCGCTGGCGTGCACGGATTTCAATGCCGAGGCCAATGCCGCTTGGCTCATGGCCAATCCGATGCCCGCCAGCGGCGCGATTTCCGCGCTCGGCCAACTGACCACGCGGGCCCTGCAGCAGCAACGCGACCTGCTGGACGCGGCGATGCAATCCCCGCAAGGTACCGTGCAGCAGCTGCTCGGCGATTTCTGGGCCAGCGGCCTGGACGAAACCGCTGTCGAAGCCGACGGCGCCAATCCGATCGCCCCGCTGCTTCAACGCATCGACGGCATCAAGAAGGCACGCGATATCGCCCCGGCGATCGCCGCGCTGCACCAGGTCGGGATCCCGGTCGTGTTCAATTTCGGTGCGAATATCGACCTCAACGACCTTGATCGCCACCTCGGGTATTTCTCGCAGGGCGGCCTCGGTCTTCCCGACCCCGCCTATTACACCCGGGGCGATGCCGATGCGCGCGCGCTGATGTCGCGCTACAAGGACTACATGCAGAAAATCCTGGTCCTTGCCGGCGTGCCGCAGAAGGACGCGGCCGCCGAAGCCGCATCGGTGATCGAACTGGAAACCCGCATCGCAGCCGCATCCAAGCCTCTGGTCGAACTGCGCGATCCAGTCAGCAACTTCGCGCCGGGTGCGACCTCTGGTCTGGGCAAGCAGTACCCCAACCTGCAACTGAATGACTTCCTCAAGGTCCAGGGCGTCAACGACGACACGGTGTCGCTGGCCAACCCGGCATTGTTCGCGCAACTGGACCAGTTCATTGGCGGGCTCAAACCCCAGCAGTGGAAAAGCTACCTGCGCTGGCGTGTCGGCGACGCCATGGCACCCTATCTGGCCAAGCCCTGGCGCGAGGCTTCGTTCGACTTCCGCGGCAAGGTGTTGCGCGGCGACACCCAGCCAGCACCGCGCTGGCAACAGACGCTGGATGCGATCAACCTCGCGGCTGGCCCAATGCTGGGCCGCGAGTACGCGGCGCGTTACTTGCCGAACGCCACCAAGAAGCAAGCCGAGGATATCGCCGGGCATATTCGCGACGCCCTCGTGCGCGGCATCGACAGCAGTAGCTGGCTTGGCGATGCCGCCAAGGCCGAAGCCCGCAAGAAACTGGGCAAGCTGCGTATCGAAATCGGCACGCCGCGCCGCGATCTGGACTACAGCGTGCAGCCGATGGGCCGCGGCAGCTTCGGCGGCAACATGCTGATCGCCTCGACCTGGCGGCATCGCCAGGAGATGAAGCGGATCGGCCGCGGCAATGCCGACCGCCGCTGGGACGTGCTGCCCCAAGAGCCGGCGCTGGCCTACGACCTGACCCAGAATCGGCTGATTGTGACTGCAGCGATGTTGCAGGCACCGGTACTGGACGCGAGCATGCCGCTCGCCACGCAATACGGGGCCTATGGCGCACTGGTCGGCCACGAACTGAGCCACGCGATCGATGCGCGGGGCCGCATCATCGATGCCAGCGGCACGCTCCGCGACTGGTGGGGCGGCACCGAGGCTTCCGCGTGGGATGCGACCGCACAGCGCATTGCCACCCTGTACGACAGCTTTGCCTATCCGCACCTGACCGGGATCAAGGTCAATGGCCGCCTGACCCGCGACGAGGACATGGCCGACCTGGCCGGTCTTGAACTGGCACGCGCAGCGATGCTGACCGCGCTACCTGCCGGTGGCATGGAAGCGGACAAGGCCTTCTATCGGGGTTGGGCGCAGGTCTGGGCGCAGCAGGTCAGCATGGACGAAGCGCAACGCCGCACCCTGCAGGACGTACGCGCACCCGGGCAGTGGCGCGCCAATGGCCCAATTATGCAGCAGCCCGCATTCGGCACCGCTTATGGATGCGCGGTCGGAACCCCGATGCAGCCGAAGATCGAAGATCGCATCAGCGTTTTCCACTGACACTTCATTCCGCCTAGCGAACGATTCGTGGGCGCGGCGGTGGCCGCTTGCCGAAGGGTGGCTGCCCGCGCCAGTAGCGGATCAGCAGCCAGCCAAACAGCATGCCGCCCAGATGCGCGAAATGGGCCACGCCCGGCTGCAGGCCAGTGATCCCAACACCGAGTTCGAACAGGCCATAGACAATGACCAAGGTGCGCGCCTTCATCGGGATCGGCGGGATCAACAACATCACGCGCTGGTTCGGGAACAGCAAGCCATAGGCCAGCAGCAGACCGAACACGCCGCCGGACGCACCGATGGTGGGATACGGATCCGCACCCTGGGCGACTGCGTAGGAGCCGACCAGCAACTGGCACAGGCCGGCGCCGGCCACGCAGACCAGGTAGTAGGTCAGGAAGCGGCGATCGCCCCAGGTGTGTTCCAGCGGCGCCCCGAACATCACCAGTGCAAGCATGTTGAATGCCAAGTGCATCACGCTGCCATGCAGGAATGCGTAACTCAGCACTTGCCATGGCAGGAACGAAGGGACGCCGCCAGCCGGGTTGTAGAC
>JBDSIA010000145.1:0-7601 GCA_039918175.1 Thermomonas sp. | reverse complement strand
ACGATGTTGGAAGACGGTTTCCTCGATGAAGTGCGCGCATTGCGCCGATTGCCAGCACTGGCCCTGCATCCGACGCCACTGCAGTTGCCCGCGATCCGGGCAGTGGGTTATCGGCAGGCGTGGCAATTCCTCGATGGAGACGGCGATACCGGCACCTTCCGCGACCGCGCGATCGCCGCCACCCGCCAGCTGGCCAAGCGCCAGTTCACCTGGCTGCGCGGCGAACTGGACGCGCGCTGGTTGGATCCCGTGACTCGGCGCATGCAACTGGATCTGGTCGTGGCCGGTTTCCTCGGCCCGCCACGCACGTAATTACTTCGGCGTGCGTTACCATCGGGTCGCGCCACCGCTAGCGGAGTGGCGCGGGGCCAGGGGAGCTTCGCCGGGGACATTTCACCGGCGATGTCTGGTCCGCCATTCGAACAACAACAAACAACAAGAACAGTGCGGGGAAACCACATGTCCAAGGGACAATCTTTGCAGGATCCATTCCTGAATGCGTTGCGGCGCGAGCGCGTGCCGGTGTCGATCTATCTGGTCAATGGCATCAAGCTGCAGGGCACCGTCGAGTCGTTCGACCAGTTCGTGGTGCTGCTGCGCAATACGGTCAGCCAGATGGTCTACAAGCACGCCATCTCCACCGTGGTGCCGGCGCGCAATGTGCGAATCGCGATGCCGGGCGCTGAAGAAGAAGGCGACGAGGCGAATGCCGAGTCGCCAGAGACGGCCTGAGATTCCGAATCGACGGCAAGCCATCGGCTAAAGGCGCGGGGCAGGCTTGGGTTAGCGCGTGGTGGCCCCATAACTGGGACCATGACCACGCAGCAATTCATCCTGACTCGACTTTGCAAGGTCAACGCCTTTGTTTGAACGCTCCCGCAAGGGCGAACACGCCCTGTTGATCCAGCCCCACGCCGGTGGCCCGCCGGGCGAAGGCGTGTTCGAAGAATTCCGCGAGCTGGCGCGTTCGGCTGGCGCCACGGTTGCCGCGGAACTGACCGCCAAGATCGACCGGCCCAATCCGTCGATCCTGATCGGCACCGGCAAGCTGGAGGAAGTGAAGGCGGCCTGCGAGGCCACTGGCGCCGATTTGGTATTGGTCAACCATGCACTGACCCCGGGCCAGGAGCGCAATCTCGAAAAGTTGCTGGAACGACGCGTGGTGGACCGCACCGGTCTCATTTTGGACATTTTCTCGCAGCGCGCGCGCAGTGCTGAAGGCAAATTGCAGGTCGAGCTTGCGCAACTCAAGCACATGGCCACGCGCCTGGTGCGCGGCTGGACCCACCTGGAACGCCAGCGTGGCGGTTCGATCGGCTTGCGTGGCCCCGGCGAAACCCAGCTGGAAACCGATCGCCGCCTGCTGCAGAAGCGCGTCGACGTGTTGCAGAAGCGCTTGGAAAAAGTGGAAGTCCAGCACACCCAGATGCGTCGTGCGCGGGTGCGAAGCGAGCTACCGCGGGTGGCATTGGTCGGTTATACCAATGCGGGCAAGTCGACGTTGTTCAATGCCCTGACGGGTGCGGACGCTTACGCCGCAGACAAGCTTTTTGCGACGCTCGACCCCACCGTGCGCCGAATCGAACTCCCGGGTGGCGGGGTGGTACTGGCCGATACAGTCGGTTTCGTGCGCGATCTGCCGCATGACCTGGTCGCCGCGTTCCGTTCGACCCTGAGCGAGGCGCGCGAAGCCGACTTGCTGTTGCATGTGATCGATGCTGACGATCCGCTGCGTGACGAACGCATTGGCCAGGTCGACGAGGTGCTGCAGGAAATCGGCGCGGGCGAGATCCCGCAGCTGATGGTGTTCAACAAGATCGATCGCATCGAAGGCGCCAATGCGCGCATCGACCAGCGCGGTGACGAGCGCACCGCGGTCTGGCTGTCGGCGCGCGATGGAATAGGCATGGACCTGTTGCGGCAGGCGCTTGGCGATCGGCTTGGCTTGCAGCGCGTGGCTGGCCAAGTCGTCCTACCTATCGATGCGGGTCGCCTGCGCGCACGCCTGCATGCGCTTGATGCCGTGCGCGGTGAAGAGCATGGCGCGGATGGCTGGCGCCTGCAGCTGGACCTGCCAATCGCCGATGCGTTGCGACTGGCGGCACAGGATGATGGTGCGCCGCTGCGCCGCCTGCTGCCGGTTCCGGAACCCCTGGACTGAAGCAACCGGTAGAATCCCCTTCAAGATCACCCCACTTTCCTTCCGCAGATGCGGCACTCGATGGAGCAGGCATGGCCTGGAATAAACCCGGCGGTTCGTCCGGCAGCAACAATCGTGGCAATGGCGGTCTTGCCGACCTTCTGAATCGTCTGCCCCGCTTCGGTGGTGGCATGGGCGACGGCGGCATGCTGCGTTGGGTGCTGATCGGCATTGCCCTGTGGCTGGCGTTCAACTGCTTCGTGCTGGTCGCAGAGCAGCAGCGCGGCGTGGTGCTGCGCTTTGGCCAGTTGTCGCGGGTGATGCAGCCCGGTCCGCACCTGAAGTTCCCGTGGCCGGTCGAGCGTGTGTTCAAGGTCAATGCGACCACCATCAAGACCTTCAACGACACCGTGCCGGTGCTGACCAGCGATGAGAACATCGTCAGCGTCGAGGTCAACGTCCAGTACCGGGTCGCCGATCCGCGCTTGTACCTGTTTGGAACCCGCGATGCCGATCAGGTCCTGCAGCAGGCGACATTGAGCGCCGTGCGCGAACAGATCGGCCGTTCCAACCTTGACAACGTGCTCAGCGCCCGCGGGCCACTGTCGATCGCCGCCAAGCAGCGGCTCGAGTCTGCCCTGAAGGCCTACAACACCGGCTTGGCGGTCACCGAGCTCAACCTGCCCAACGCGCGACCGCCCGAGGAGGTCAAGCCCGCTTTTGACGACGTCAACAGCGCGCAGCAGGACCAGCAGCGTGTGACCAGCGAGGCCGAGGCCTACGCCGCCAAGATCGTGCCCGAGGCCCGTGGCCAGGCGGCGCGTGTGCGCACCGTGGCCGAGGGCTACAAGACCGCCAGCATTGCCCGCGCCACCGGTGACGCGGAGCGCTTCACCTTGCTGCAGCAGCAATATGCCAGCGCGCCCGATGTGACCCGCAAGCGCCTGTGGCTGGAGACAGTTGAAGAGGTTCTGTCCAGGAATCGCAAAGTTGTGGGCGGCGATGGCCGTCAGCTGATCTACGTGCCAATGGAAGGGACCAAGGGCGCCATGCCTGCGCCTGCCACGTCCATCGTGCCGGACTTGGTCTCGCCGACGGTCAATGCAGTCGATGACAGCGTTCGCAATGGACGCAAAGGCCGGCCGGATGGCCGCGAGGAGCCGAGCCGATGAAATTTTCTGCATGGATGTCCGCGCTGGTGGTCGGCCTGTTGCTATTGCTGGGTTCGGTCTTCGTGGTCAACGAGGGCCAGACCGGTTTGGTGCTCAAGTTGGGCCGCATCGTGAGCACGAATGTTGGTCCGGGCCTGCATTTCAAGGTTCCCCTGCTTGAGTCTGCGCAGGTGTTCGACACTCGCCTGCAGGTGCTCGACGCGGAGCCCGAGCGCTACCTGACCTCGGAAAAGAAGGACGTCAGCGTCGACTTCTTCGCCATTGGCGCAATCAGCGACGTGCAGGCGTTCTACCGCGCCACCGGCGGTGACGAGAGTGTCGCCGTGCAGCGCCTGACGCCGATCATCAAGGACGCCCTGCGCAACGAGATCAACTCACGCACGTTGCAGGAAGCCGTGTCCGGCGACCGCGCCAAGATCGTCGGCGACCAGCTGGCGCTGATCAACCGTGGTGCCGCCAACCTGGGGATCAAGATCACCGATCTGCGCATCAAGCGCATCGACCTGCCCGAGGGCGGCGAGGTGATCGGGCAGGTCTACCGCCGGATGAGCGCCCAACGCTACCAGGTCGCCAGCAAGCTGCGTGCCGAGGGTGAGGAGGAAGCGCAGAAGATCCGCTCGCAAGCCGACCGCGAGCAGGCCGTGATCGCCGCCGAGGCCGAGCGCGACGCGCAGAAGCTGCGAGGCGAGGGCGATGCGACCGCCACTGGTCTGTACGCGCAAGCCGCCCAGCGCGACCCTTCCTTTTACGCCTTCCATCGCAGTCTGGAGGCTTACCGCAAGTCCTTCGCCAGCGGCGACAGCGTGATCGTGCTGGAGCGCAATGACCCGTTCCTGCAGTACATGAAGTCTGACCGCTGATGTCCGACCTGTGGGGCGCACTGTGCCTGGTCGCGGTGCTGGAGGGTCTGTTCCTGTTCGCCGCTCCCGCTGCCTGGAAGCGTGCCGCCGAGCAATTGCAGCAGATGCCGGATGAGCATGTTCGCCGGGTCGGTGCGGTGTTGTTGATCGCGGGACTGGTGTCGTTGTGGCTGGTGCGGGGTGGCTGAGTTTTTGTCTTCGGGCTGGCCGTTGGCGACGGAAACCCGGATAATTTCGAAAAGCCGGGGCACGCCTCGGCTTTCTTCACGTCGGGAGTACGTAAATGGGTCAGTCGGTCGTCGTGTTGGGTGCCCAGTGGGGCGATGAAGGCAAGGGCAAGATCGTCGACCTGCTGACGCAGGACATCGGCGCGGTCGTGCGCTTCCAGGGCGGCCACAACGCCGGCCATACGCTGGTGATCGGCGGCAAGAAGACCGTGCTGCACCTGATCCCGTCCGGCGTCTTGCGCGACGACGCGCTGTGCCTGATCGGCAATGGCGTGGTGCTGCACCCGGGCGCGTTGCAAAAGGAAATCGCCGAGCTCGAAGGCAACGGTGTGGAGGTGCGTTCGCGGCTGAAGATCAGCCCGGCCACGCCGATCATCATGCCGTACCACATCGCCCTGGATCAGGCGCGCGAGAAGGCCGCCGGCGGCAAGGCGATCGGCACCACCGGCCGTGGCATCGGCCCGGCGTATGAGGACAAGGTCGCCCGCCGTGGCATTCGCGTTGCCGACCTGCATTACCCGGATGAGCTAGCCGAGAAGTTGCGCGATGCGCTGGATTACCACAACTTCGTGCTGACCCAGTATTTCAAGGTTGATGCAGTCGACTACCAGCAAACCCTGGACGAGGCACTGGCGTTCGGCGAATACGTCCAGCCGATGAAGGCCGATGTTGCCGGCATCCTGCATGAGCTGCGCAAGCAGGGCCGCAAGGTGCTGTTCGAGGGCGCGCAGGGCTCGTTGCTGGATATCGATCATGGCACCTATCCATACGTCACCAGTTCCAACACCACGGTTGGCGGCGCACTGGCCGGCACCGGCGTGGGCGCGGACGCGATCGACTACGTGCTCGGCATCGCCAAGGCGTATGCCACCCGCGTCGGCGGCGGCCCGTTCCCGACAGAACTCGACGATGACATCGGCCAGGGCATCCGCGACCGCGGCCAGGAATACGGCGCGACCACCGGCCGCCCGCGCCGCTGCGGCTGGATGGACATCGTTGCTTTGAAACGAGCAGTTGCGATCAACGGCATGAACGGCCTGTGCATCACCAAGCTCGACATCTTCGACGGGATGGAGAAGCTGAAGATATGCATTGCTTACGAATACCGCGGCAAGCGCACCGAATATGCGCCGCTGGATGCCGGTGGTTGGGAAGAGTGCACGCCGGTCTACCTGGAGTTCCCGGGCTGGCAGGAGGCGACCGCGGGCATCACCGAATGGGGCAAGTTGCCGGCGGCGGCGCGCGCCTACCTGCGAGCACTTGAAGAATTGGCCGGGTGTCCGTTGGCCATCGTCAGCACCGGCCCCGACCGCGATGCGAATATCATCCTGCAGGATCCGTTTGCCTGAGGCATCCCATGCCGTATCGCCACGCCTACGAGCACATCCCCGCGCAAGTCTGGACCGCGGCGCCGGACGGCATGCTCAATTACGTGAATGCCGAAGCCGCGGCGTACATGGGCATGCCGGCCGAAGACCTGCATGGGACTGGCTGGGGCAATGCGGTGCACCCTCAAGACATCGTGGTAGCCGCGCCGCGCTGGTCGCATTCGATCAGCACCGGCGAGCCCTACGAACAGCTATTCCGCCTGCGCCACGGCGCCGACCAGCGCTATTACTGGTTCATCGCGCGGGCCAACGCGGTGCGTGACGACGAAGACCGAATCAGCCACTGGGTCGGCGTGAACACCCGCATCGATGGCATCGCGCTGGCCCAGGAAGTTGGCCGGGTTGCGTTCGAAGCCAACAGCCTCAGCCACGCGGTGTTCGACCAATTGCCGGTCGCCATGATCGTGCTGGCCGGGGCTGGGTTGAAGGTTCAACGCGTCACTGCAGCGGCGCGGCACTTCGCTGCAATGAGCGTGGTCGAGCAACAACCCCTTCTGGCGGCCTACCCGCAACTTGCCAGCTTGGGCGAATCCGGCGAGTTGAGCGAAGTGATGATGTCGGGCGAAGGTCGCCGCATCAACAATCTCCGGATTGCAGTGGGTGACGGCAAGCCAATGCCGTTCGACCTGATCTGCGAGCCCCTGCATGACGCGCGTGGTGCGGTCGAGGGCCTGACCTTGGCGTTCCTGCCTGCCTGAGAGTGGCGTCCATGCACTTCAGGCGCGTACAGCAATCTGAATGTGATCGGGCTTGGCATGACTTCCGGGGCTGTCGCGGGACACCGGGTGCCGGGATCATGCGACACCATATGGGCGATGCCCGCCCAGCCCCACCACTTGATCGAGGATCCTCCATGCGCCGTATTCTGGTGTCTGCAATTGCTTTGGCCCTCTCCGGGATGGCCTTCGGCGCAACCGCGCAATCCGTGGCCGAAATCTCCCGCACCGCCCATTCGCCGATGGTCACGACGACCACTCAATTGCCTGCCAACGTGCGACCCAGCCACTACGCCATCGAGGTCACTCCCCACGTGGACAAAATGGCTTTCGACGGCAAGGTCAAGATTGACCTGCAGGTGCTGGAGCCGACCTCGACGATTGTGTTGCAGGCAGTCAACATGACGTTTGCCAACAGCACTTTGGTAGCTAAAGGCGGCAAGCCCGTGCCCGCCAAAGTCAGCGTGGATGCAGGCAACCAGACTGCGAGCTTCGCCTTCGACAAGCCGCTTGCTCCCGGCAGCTACACCCTATCCACGGACTACACAGGCGTCATCAATACCCAGGCCAATGGTCTGTTCTCGCTTGATTACCAGACCGAGTCTGGCAAGAAGCACGCGTTGTATACACAGTTCGAGAACTCCGACGCGCGCCGTTTCATCCCGTCGTGGGACGAGCCTAACTTCAAGGCGACCTTCGACCTGGTGGTCAACGGGCCGGCGGGCGAAATGGTGGTCAGCAACATGCCGGTCGCCAGCGAGGAGGACACCGGCAATGGCATGCACCGGGTGGTCTTCCAGACCTCGCCGAAGATGTCGACCTATCTTTTGTTCCTTGGCATGGGCGCGTTCGACCGGGCGACGTTGGTGGACAACGGTGTCGAGATCGGCGTGATCGCACAGAAGGGCAAGGTCGACCAGGCCAAGTTCGCGCTGGAAGCCGGTCGCGACGTGCTGCGCGAATACAACGATTACTTCGGCGTGAAGTATCCGCTGCCGAAGATGGACAACATCGCCGCGCCGGGCCGCAGCCAGTTCTTCAGCGCCATGGAGAATTGGGGCGCGATCTTCACCTTCGAATCCTCGCTGCTGCTGGATC